>NZ_WANY01000131.1:0-2959 GCF_015521575.1 Ferroglobus sp. | reverse complement strand
ATATAGAGGGGAAGCTCATCTTTGGCGTGCATGGACCGAGAACATTCACTGTAATTTTGGAGGAATAAAAATCACCCAAGGAGTTTGAAGACAGCATTAACGATTGCGAGGGTTACAAAACGATCCTCTCCGATCGGATCGCAAATTACTATCCTTTTTCCGCCGAATTCCCCTTCTCTTTGTTCCGGTTTAAAATTGAAGAAAGCTGGGAGGTCTTCGGTGAAGTGAATTCCCTTTGAAATGAGGATCGGAACGACGTAAATCACATCGCTTTTCATCCTCTTAACAGCCTCATCAGGAGTCGGTTTTCTGTTTCTCGCCACGTAGCATATCCCAACTTCGTCGAAAATCCCCATGTTTTCTATCCTTTCCTTGTGGATTTCCATCACTTTGGCGTAGTGGGATTTCTCGCTTCCGTGCCCAACTATGAGCAGACCTTTCATGCCCGAAACATCTCCTTTTCATTTAATACGTTTTCGCAAACCTCATATTCTCTTTGAAAGAAAAAAGGGTATGATTCTCGATTTCGGAGATGTGAAGCTTATCGATTTACCCCAACGAATGAGAGGGTTCAAAAATTTCATCTCTTCGTGGATTCTGCAGGAGGAGAATAAGGCGCTACTGGTGGATGTCGGTCCAGCATCGACCATACCTCTTCTTGAAGAAAACTTGAAGGAGCTTGAAGTTGAGAAAGTTGAGTACGTTTTGATTACCCACATTCACATAGACCACGCTGGAGGACTCGGAGATTTCCTAACTATCCATCCCGAAGCGAAAGTTGTTGTGAGTGAGAAAGGAAAGAAGCACCTTGTAAATCCCGAAGCTCTCTGGAAAGGAAGTTTAAAGGTCCTTGGGAAGATAGCTGAGAACTACGGAAAAATTAAACCGGTAAAAGAGAGCTTCTTCACGAACAAAGTCGATTTTGCCGGATACGACGTTGAAATCGTGGAAACTCCGGGGCATGCACCTCACCACATTTCCTTTGTCGTTGACGACTACCTATTCCTTGGAGAGGCTTGCGGAGTTCATCAGCCTCTCAAGGAGGATTACTACATGCGCCCAGCCACGCCACCGAAATTCTTCTTTGACGTTTACCTCGAATCAATAGAGAGGTTGAAAGAGTTTGGAAAGAAAAAAGCAATGTTTGGTCATTTCGGTATGAGGGACGATTGCAGAGAGGTTTTAAAGGAGGCTGAGAACCAGATAAAGCTTTGGGTTGAAGTAATTGAGGAAATGTTTGGGAGGGAAAAGGAAGAAATAAAGGAGGAGTTACTGAAGAGGGACGAAAGATTCTCTCGCTATCGCAAACTTGAAGATGACGTCAGGGAAAGGGAAGACATCTTTATTTCGAATGCCATAGAAGGAATTTCGGGTTACATAGCAGAAAAAATGGGAGAAAAATCATAAAGTTTTAAAATTTCACTTCTAATTCATCTCTTGGTGGTGGAAATGGTTAGCGTAAACGAGCTTGCTTTGGAAATTGTCGAGGAGATGTTAGACTACGAAGAAGAGTTAAGAATTGAATCGAAAAAGCTCGACAACGGAGCTGTTGTCGTTGACTGTGGAGTAAATGTAGACGGAAGCATAGAGGCTGGAAAGCTCTACACCCTCGTCTGCATGGGTGGTTTGGCTGAGATAAACATCGGAGTTGAGGAGATAGAGGGAATTCCATTCATGTTCATCTACGAGTACACGGACTTTCCAGCCATAGCATGCCTCGGCAGCCAGAAAGCTGGCTGGGCTATAAAAGTAGACAAGTACTTCGCCATGGGCAGCGGTCCGGCAAGAGCACTGGCTTTGAAGCCGAAGAAAACGTACGAGCAGATAGAGTACGAGGACGATGCGGACTATGCAGTTATAGCGTTAGAAGCCAACAAGCTTCCGGATGAGAAAGTTATAGAATATATAGCGAAGGAATGTGGAGTAAAACCTGAAGATGTATACGCTTTAGTCGCTCCGACTGCCAGCATCGTTGGAAGTGTGCAGATTTCTGGAAGAATAGTTGAAACCGCCATATACAAGATGGCGGAAATCGGCTACGATCCAAAGAAAATAGTGAGCGGAGCAGGAAAGTGTCCGATAGCTCCAGTGCTTGAGGACGATCTCAAAGCGATGGGTGCCACGAACGACAGCATGATGTACTACGGAAGCGTTTTCTTAGCCATCAAGGAGTACGATGAAATATTGAAGAACGTTCCAAGCTCAACAAGCAGGGACTACGGGAAGCCCTTCTTCGAGATATTCAAAGAAGCCAACTACGACTTCTACAAGATCGATCCAAACCTCTTCGCTCCGGCTCTGGTGGCTTTCAACGACCTCTCAAGCGGAAAAACCTACGTTCACGGAAAGCTAAATGCTGACGTCCTTCTCAAAAGCTATCAGGTCGTGAAAGAATGACCCAAATCTCTAAAATTTTTTTGAAGAGCCTCGACGGAAAAGAAGTTCCGGCTTTTAAGCTTGGTTCAAATTCTGAAGACGCTTTTCTCCTAATTCACGGTTACTCCTCTTCGAAGGGAGAATTTGTCGAACTCGCTTACGATCTTGCTGAAAAAGGCTACGACTGTTTCTGCATAGACTTAAGGGGGCATGGGGAAAACGAGAATCCTCTGGATGAACACGTTTTAAACGACGTGGAGGGTGCTATTAGCTATCTCAGAAAAAAGTACAGGAGAATTTACGCTGTAGGTCATAGTCTCGGAGGATTGCTCGCTTTAAAATCTTCAGCAGACTTCGTTTTCGCGATTTCTCCTCCTTTAATGAAAAGAGTTGTAGATGTTGCCAAGTTCATGCTACTTCTGAATTCCTGCAAAGTTAGGGAAGTGGAGAGAGGTGTACTCTTCAAAATACTCGAAAGGTTGAATCCTCCTGAGAGAAGTGAAAATGCGGTAATATTTTACGGAAAAAACGAGTCGGAGCCATTTATAAGGACTATAAAGGAGTGGGCAGAAGGGAAAAAGGT
>NZ_WANY01000130.1:0-32077 GCF_015521575.1 Ferroglobus sp. | reverse complement strand
TCATCGATGCTAACAGAGAGGAATTAGCTGAGAAGCTTGAGCCCGGATGGATCGTGGAAAGGCAGCTTAAAGATGGAGACATAGTTCTGTTCAACCGTCAGCCTTCTCTGCACAGAATGAGCATAATGGCTCACTACGTTAGAGTGCTACCGTACAAGACGTTCAGACTCAACCCGGCTGTTTGCCCACCCTACAACGCAGACTTCGACGGAGACGAAATGAACTTGCATGTTCCTCAGAGCATCGAAGCTCAGGCTGAAGCCAAGATTCTAATGGCTGTGCAGGAGCACATACTTTCTCCGAGATTTGGAGGACCTATTATAGGGGGAATTCACGATCACATCTCCGGGTTGTACCTGCTAACGAGAGGTGAGAAGCTTTTCAGCAAAGAGGAGGTAATGGAGCTCATCAGACCGATAAATGTAGAGAAGATTCCGGAACCCAAATACGATGGTAAATGGACAGGAAAGCAAATCTTCAGCATGATTCTTCCAGACATAACCCTTGAGTTCAAAGCCGAGATCTGTCAGGGATGCGAGAAGTGCGAAGGCGAAAACTGTCCCCACGACGCATATGTTGTGATAAGGAACGGTGAGCTGATTAAGGGAACGATAGATGAAAAGGCTGTAGGAGCTTTTAAGGGAATTATAATCGATGAAATAGTAAGAAAATACGGAACCGAGGAAGCTAAAAAGTTCATAGACAACATGACCCAGTTGGCGATAAGAGCGATAATGTTCTTCGGATTTACTGTCGGAATCGACGACGAAGACATTCCGAAGGAGGCAAGGGAGCAGATCGAAGAGATCATGAACGAGGCAGAGAAGAAAGTAGAAGAGCTAATAGAAGCTTACAAAGCAGGAAATCTTGAACCAATGCCGGGAAGAAGCTTGGAGGAAACTCTTGAGATGAAGATAATGCAGGTATTAGGAAAGGCGAGAGATCAGGCAGGTAAAATCGCAAGCCAGTACCTCGGAATGGACAATGCGGCAGTGATAATGGCTGTGAGCGGTGCAAGAGGATCGATGCTGAACCTAACGCAAATGGCAGCTTGTATAGGACAGCAGTCCGTCAGAGGAGAGAGAATTAGGAGAGGCTACGCATACAGCAACAGAACTTTGCCCCACTTCAAGCCGGGAGACCTTGGAGCGAGGGCAAGAGGGTTCGTTAGGAGCTCGTACAAGAGGGGTTTAACTCCGGTGGAGTTCTTCTTCCACGCTGTTGGAGGAAGAGAGGGGCTTGTCGATACAGCCGTCAGAACTTCGCAGTCGGGATACTTGCAAAGAAGGTTGATAAACGCTCTTCAGGATCTGAAGGTGGAGTACGACGGAACCGTTAGAGAACAAACCTCGGGAATTATCGTACAATTCAAATACGGTGAAGATGGTGTTGATCCGATGAAGAGCTTCAGAGGAAGAGGTGTGGACGTAAAAAGGATAATTAAAGAGGTTTTAGCCGAGAAGGAGGGTTAACATGTACGAGGAAATTTTTAAAGATTATCCTCTCCCAGAGGAGTTGAAAAAAGAAATTGTAGAAGAGCTTGAGAGGAGAAAAGTGGATAAGAAAACTGCAAAGAAAATTATCGAGAAGTGCTACGAAGTTTACATGAAAAACTTGATGGAGCCGGGAGAAGCTGCTGGTATAGTTGCGGCGCAATCTATAGGAGAGCCGGGAACTCAGATGACGATGAGAACGTTCCACTATGCTGGAGTAGCTGAAATAAACGTTACTCTTGGTTTACCAAGGCTTATAGAGATTCTCGACGTTAGAAAAAATCCATCGACACCAATGATGACCATCAGACTTCTTCCAGAGTACGCTAAAGACAGAGAAAAAGCCAGAGAAGTTGCAAACAGAATTGAAGCTACAACAGTGAACGACGTTGCAGATATAGCCACGGATCTGAGAAACATGAGGATAATAGTAACTCCAGACCCCAAAGCTCTCGAAAAGAAAGATCTGAAGTTTGCGGACGTTCTAAAGAAAATTGAAAAGAGCGTCAAAGAGGAGGTTTTCGAAGAGGACGGAAAGATAATAATCCAGATTAAGGAGCCGTCCTACAAGAAGCTCATGGACACCTTCGACAAAGTTCGAAAGCTCGTGATAGCTGGAATTAAGGAGATAAAGAGAGTCATAATCAGAAAGGAGGGTGATGAATACGTTCTCTACACGGAAGGCTCAAATCTGAAAAAGGTTATGAAAGTGAAGGGTGTGGACTTCACGAGGACGATAACGAACAACATTTACGAGATCTACGAAGTTCTCGGAATTGAGGCTGCGAGAAATGCAGTGATAAACGAGGCTTTGGCAACCCTCGAAGAGCAGGGTTTAGAAGTTGATGTGAGACATATAATGCTCGTAGCAGACGCTATGACTGCTGACGGAGAATTAAAGCAGATAGGAAGGCACGGTGTTGCTGGAGAGAAGCAAAGCATATTGGCAAGAGCTGCTTTCGAGATGACCGTAAACAATTTATTAGAAGCGTCTGTGAGAGGAGAGGTTGACAAGCTGAATGGTATAACTGAGAACATAATAGTCGGACAGCCGATTAAGCTCGGTACTGGAGATGTGGAGCTCGTGTTAAAGCTGGGGGGAAGTAAATGAAGGTAGATATAGAAAAGGCTTTGAGAAAGGCTTTGAGGACCGGAAAGGTTTACTTGGGAAGTAAAAGAACGATAAAAGCCGCAAGGAAAGGAGAGGCTAAAATGGTGATAGTTGCGAAGAACTGCCCGAAAGAAGTGCTGGAAAAGCTGAGGAAGTACGACGTGAAGATCGTTACAGTCGACAAGACTAACATGGAGCTCGGAGCTTTGTGCGGTAAACCTTTTAGTGTGGCTGCGTTAGCAATAATAGATGAGGGAGAATCGGAAATTTTACTCACTTAATTTTTTAGGAGAGTGTTTTTATGGAAGTCAAACTCACAACTGAGAGTATTAGAATTATGACGCTGTTCGAGAGTCTTACCGGAGCGAACGTTAAGGATTGCCTAATATACGATGACAAAGTCGTTCTCGTTGTCAGGAAAGGAGACATGGGATTGGCTATAGGAAAAGGAGGTATAAACGTTGAGAAAGCTAAGGAAATTATAGGGAAGAGGATAGAGATAGTGGAGCACAGCGAGGACCCTGAAGAATTTATAAAAAACATATTCAAGCCGATTAACGTCAAAGTAAAGATAATTAATAAAGGTGGAAAAAAGATCGCTCACGTTTACGCACCCCTTCAATACAAGGGTTTCGTTATAGGGAAGGGCGGAAAAAATATAAACAAAGCTAAAGAACTCGTGAGGAGACATCACGATATTGAAGATGTGATCGTGAAGTAGGGAGGTGGAGAATATGGGAAGAGGATTATTCGCTGCAAGAAAGCTCATCGAAAATAGGAAGAAGTTCAGGTGGAGCGATAAGAGGTACGTGAGAAGAGTACTCGAACTTAACGTGAAAGCCGACCCTCTCGAAGGGGCTCCAATGGCAAGAGGGATAGTGCTTGAAAAAGTAGGTATTGAGGCTCGTCAGCCGAACTCTGCTATAAGAAAAGCTGTGAGGGTGCAGCTAATCAAAAACGGAAAGCAGATAACAGCCTTCGTACCAGGAGATGGTGCGATAAACTACATCGACGAGCATGACGAAGTTATAGTGGAGAGGATAGGAGGAAGAATGGGTAGATCGATGGGAGACATCCCGGGAGTTAGATTCAAGGTTATCAAAGTCAACAGAACGAGCCTTAAGGAGCTTTGGAAGGGTAAGAAGGAGAAGCCTCTGAGGTGATCTAATGAAGTACGGATTGACGAAAGAAGAGCTTTTGGTATTCGGAAAGTACGACCCCTTCGAGGTTGAGGTTAAGGACCCAGCTTTGAAAAACTACATCTGCTTAGAGCCAAGAGTTGTGCCCCACACTCACGGAAGGCATGCTAACGAGCCTTTTGGAAAGCAGAAAGTGTTCATAGTTGAGAGACTAATCAACAAGGTGATGAGGAAAGGAAGAAACACTGGAAAGAAGATACTCGCCTACAACATCGTGAAGGAAGCTTTCGAGATAATAGAAAAGAAAACGAAGAAAAACCCATTGCAAGTGTTGGTTGATGCTCTCGTTAACGCTGGTCCAAGGGAAGAAGTTGTCAGACTCAAATACGGAGGTATCGCCGTTCCGAAAGCCGTAGATACTTCCAGCTTGAGAAGACTTGATGTTGCTTTAAGGAATATTGCCGAAGGTGCGAGACTTGCAGCCTTCAAATCCAAGAAGAGCATCGCTCAAGCTTTAGCCGATGAGATAATAGCTGCAGCGAATAACGAAAGCAGGAGCTACGCTATAGCTAAGAAAGAGGAGGTTGAGAGAGTCGCTAAATCGGCGAGGTGATGTAAATGAGAGCGAAGAAAATGGTCGACAAGATCAAGGAGCTGATGTACAAGCCAGAGAGGATCAGAAACATGGGAATAGTAGCGCACATAGACCACGGAAAAACGACACTTTCAGACAATCTCTTAGCTGGAGCCGGAATGATCAGCGAAGAATTAGCTGGAAGACAGCTTTACTTGGACTTCGATGAGCAGGAGAGGGAGAGGGGAATTACCATAAACGCTGCAAGCGTTTCGATGGTTCACGAATACAAAGGAAACGAATACTTGATAAACCTCATAGACACTCCAGGACACGTCGACTTCGGAGGAGAAGTGACGAGAGCGATGAGAGCTGTTGACGGAGTTATTGTAGTTGTGGATGCCGTCGAAGGAGTGATGCCTCAGACAGAAACGGTTCTCAGACAGGCTTTGAGAGAGAACGTGAAGCCCGTTTTGTTCATAAACAAGGTTGACAGGCTTATAAGAGAGTTGGAAGTTACTCCAGAAGAAATGCAAAAGAGGTTGTTGAAGGTTATTACTGAAGTAAACAAGCTCATTAAAGTAATGAAGCCAGAAAAATACAACGAGTGGAAGCTTGACGTTACCAATGGAAGTGTAGCTTTTGGATCAGCTCTGTACAACTGGGCGGTAAGCGTTCCTTCGATGAAGGAAACGGGAGTAGGATTCAAGGAAGTTTATGAATATTTGCAAAACGATGAGTGGAAAACCTTAGCTAAGAAGAGTCCGCTTCATGTTGTCGTTCTCGATATGGTCGTAAGGCATTTACCCTCACCCATAGAGGCTCAGAAGGAGAGAATAAAGACGATATGGAAGGGAGACATAAACAGCAAAGTCGGACAGGCTATGCTCAACTGCGATCCCAACGGTCCAGTAGCTTTGATGATAACGAAGATCGTCGCAGATCCACATGCTGGAGAGATTGCCGTAGGAAGACTTTTCAGCGGAACGCTAAAGCCGGGGATGGATCTATACATAATAGATAGAAGGGCCAAAAATAGAGTGCAGACGGTCGGTCTATTCATGGGACCGAAGAGGGTGGAAGTCGAGGAGGTTCCAGCCGGAAACATAGTGGCTGTCGTCGGACTTAGAGACGCTGCTGCTGGATCCACCTGTACGTCAGTTGAGGAAATGGAGCCTTTCGAGTCGATACAGCACTTCAGCGAGCCAGTGGTGACGATGGCTATCGAAGCTAAAAATCCAAGAGATCTGCCAAAGCTCATAGAAGTTTTGAGAAAGCTTGCTAAAGAAGACCCAACGCTACACGTAACCCTGAACGAAGAGACCGGAGAGCACTTAATAAGCGGAATGGGAGAGCTGCACTTAGAAGTTAAAGTCGAGAAGATAAGGAGAGAGTACGGACTTGAAGTCGTAACTTCCCCGCCGATAGTTGTTTTCAGAGAGACAGTCACGACAACATCGCCAGTTGTGGAAGGAAAGTCTCCGAACAAGCACAACAGGTTCTACATCGTCGTGGAGCCATGTCCACCGGAAGTAATAAGGGTGTTCAAAGAAGGACTCATCGATTTGAAAAAGACCGACAAAAGCACGAAGAGGAAGATACTGACAGAAGCTGGATTGAGCGGAGAAGAAGCTGCCGGAGTTCAAGAGTATTTCGAAGGAAACATATTCGTCGACGTGACGAAAGGTTTGCAGTATTTAAACGAAACTATGGAGCTAATTCTTGAAGGTTTTAGAGATGCGATGAGAGCTGGACCTTTAGCAAGAGAGCCCTGCATGGGATTAAAAGTTAAGCTCGTAGATGCGAAGCTTCACGAAGATGCTGTCCATAGAGGACCAGCTCAAGTCATTCCAGCGGTAAGGTCAGCAATATTTGCCGCGATGCTTCAAGCGAAGCCGACATTGCTTGAACCTTACCAGAAAGTCTTCATAACAGTTCCTCAGGACATGCTCGGAAATGTGACAAGAGAGCTGCAAGGAAGAAGAGGACAGATAATCGAGATAAACACCGAAGGAGACATGGTGACGATAGTGGCTAAAGCTCCAGTGAAGGAAATGTTCGGTTTCGCTGGAGCGATAAGAAGCGCAACTTCGGGCAAAGCAATCTGGAGCACAGAATTTGCAGGATTCGAGCCAGTTCCACCGAATCTCGTTGAAGAGTTCATAATGGAAGTCAGAAAGAGAAAAGGGTTGAAGCTCGAAATTCCTAAGCCAGAGGATTTCTTATCCTAAACTTTTTTATATTTCCTTTAAATAACCTCAAGTGTGAGCATTTCGGAGTACAAGATATTGAAAAACAGATCACTGGAATTTCTTAAATATGCTGAAATACAACTCAATGAAGGTCATTATGCCCTCTCGTGTTTTAGCTCTGAACAGGCAGTACAGCTGTATTTAAAGAGCAAAATTTTAAAGATTAGTGGAGAAATACCAAGAACCCACTCCATAAGGGAACTACTCGGAATATTGGCAAGACTTACAAGTAGAGAGGAAGATGTCAATGAGTTTATCAAAAAAAAGAGAGCAGAGATAAGAATGATGGAAAGCGCATACATTGAGAGCAGGTACATTCCAAAAGAGTTTGAAGAGGATGACGCAAGACTTCTATTCTCTCTTGCAAAAGAGGTGATAAAGTTTGTCGATAGTATATCCCCGGATTGAACTTCTAAAAAAGTACAAGGAGCATCTACCTAAGATAGTCAAAAAATGTGAGGAAGTTTTGGGAAGTTGCGAAATATACGTTTTTGGAAGCATTCTTGACGAATTTACAGGAGGAAGTGATGTAGATTTGTTGATAGTATCAGATAAAGTCCCAAAAAGTTTGAAAGAAAGAGCAAAAATTTTAGCAAAAATAGAGGAGGAGCTCCCCTTGTATCATCCCTTCGAGTTTCACTTAGTCGACAAAAAAGGTTTCGAATTTTACAGAAAACAATCGAAAAAGATGAAAAGAATTCGGTAACCTTAAATAGAATCTTGCGGAGTGCAATTTGATGCTACCGGATGTACAAACGCTTGAACCAGAAATACCGATAGGCTTGAGTAGAGTCGGGGCGAGGGGAATAAAAAAGCTCGTTCAGGTTAAGAGGGAAGGAAAAAGACCGATCATACTCATCTCCACCTTCGACGTTTTTGTCAACCTACCCTCAAGCAGAAAAGGGGTAAATTTGAGCAGGAATTTCGAAGCTGTGGATGAAGTCATAGAGAGAATAACTTGGGAACCCGTGGAAAACGTCGAAGATCTCGTTTTAAGAATGACCGACGAGCTTCTTGAGAGACACGAATACGCAGATGAGGCTGAAGTGAGGATGAGGGCTGAACTCATAATGAGAAAAAGAACTCCGGCGTCGGAAATAAAAACGCAGGAAGTCGTTAACATATTCTGCAACGCTAAAAAAAGGAGAAATGGAGAAGAGAAAGTTATGGTTGGTGTGGAAGTTTACGGCATCACCGTCTGCCCTTGCGCTCAGGAGCTTGTTAGAGCAAATACCGTAAGGAGACTTGAAAAGATACTCAGCGAAGAAGAGCTTTCTGAAGTTGTAAAGTTGATCCCGTTTGCCTCTCACAATCAGAGAGGAAGGGCGCTCATCATGATAGAATCCCGAAAGGAATTTAGACCGAGAATAGAAGATCTCATAAGAATCGCTAAAAGCTCTATGAGCTACGAGGTTTTCGAGATTTTGAAGAGGAGTGACGAGCTTGAGGTTGTTGAAAAAGCCCACTTCAAGCCAATGTTCGTTGAGGACAGCGTGAGGCAGATGGCTAAGGCATTAGTTGAAACGTTCAAAGACGCTCCAGACGATGCAGAAGTTTACTTAAGACAGCTTAACGAGGAAAGCATTCACCAGCACGACGTTATAGCTGAGAGGAGGGCTACAATCGGCGAACTTAGAAAAGAACTCGGAGTATGAGAATTTTCATTCTCTTAGCGCTTCTACTTTACCCAGCTTCAGCCGAGATACTCGAAGTCTATCCAAATCCTTTCAACGAGGAGGAGGAATACGTTAAAATTCTCTGCAACAGCAACTGCACTTTCACAGACTTCGAGAAGGAGATGAAATTTGAAAAAGGAATTCATTACATTGCTAAAAATTCAACAGCCTTCAAAAACAAGTTCGGATTCTATCCAGACGCTGAGGGGGTTTCCCTGTCCAACAACGGTGAGCTTATAGCACTTATCGAAGAAAACTCCGTCGAATACTTCAACTGGGCGTGGATCTATCTCGATGAGGGAGTGATATATTTCAAGGAGAGAGGTAAATGGGATTTTAGATACGAAGGCTGGAGCTCTTTCGAGCCAATTGAAGACGAAGTTTCCGGAAGGTTAATCCTCTGTCCGTGCGATTACAGGCTGAAAGGGGAGGGAATAGTTTACGCCTACACGATCTACGACACCGAAAGCTTCGAAGGGAATTTTACCTTCGCAGTTGATTCCACCCCAGTTGGAGGTATTCCCCTGAACGTGAAGATGCTTGAGGAAAATAACAAGGTTTACTACCTCAAATCGAAGGTTTACAGAAACTTCCATGCAAAGTTTGCTGTAGTTGGAAATAAAGTCGTCATAACCACCGAAAACTGGAAATGGGACAAGAGGGGAATTGTGGTCGAATTTAATAGTGAGAAAATATCAGAAGCGTTAAAAGAGCTGTTTTACAACGATTTGAAGTACTCTGCTCAGCCAAAGAGCTTTAAGAATTACGTTAAGGTTGAAAGAGGAAAAGGCAAGTCTTTCGATTTCAGCGGGAAAGTTGCTCTCTACGTTATGCCTGAAAACAATCCCGTGTTCGATTTTATAAGATCTGCGAAAAAGAGGTTGTACGTGACAGCTCCAACTCTGGATTTCGAGTATTTCAACGGAACTCCGCTACTTGATGAGATTCTGAACGCTTCCAAGAGAGGGGTGGACGTGAAGATTCTTGTGAGCTACGGAGATCTTGAGTTCTTGGAAGAATACGGAATAGAAGTTGAAAAGCTCAAAAATCCGAAAATTCACGGAAAGTATTTGATCTCCGACAGTTCGGTGCTAATAACTTCAGCCAACCTAAACAAGTACGGATTAAAGTTGAACAGAGAAATTGCCCTAAAAATCGAAGATGAAAAGCTTGCTGACAAGCTTGCCGAAGAATTTCTTAGAGATTTTAAGAAGGGGTTCGATGAAAGAGAGTACCTCTACCTCCTTCTCTCGTCAGTTGGGTTCTTTGTCGCAGCGCTAATCTTTTTGAAAAGACAGCAGTCTTAAAATTTCTTCTTCAAGCTTTTTATCCCTCGAAATTACATCGAGCCTCACAGAGCTTACTTTCTCCCCCCTCACTCCAAGTTTCTCGGCGAAGGGTTTAAGGAACAAAGCTCCATCTATCTTTCCCCTTCTCAAAGCATGATACATCTGGAAGTGGTCCCTGAATTCAATTTCTGATTTAAGCTCGTAACCTTCCACGCTGCCAATTTTGCCATCTTTTCCAGCAAAGATAACGTCAACTTCGTACTTTTCTCCGAGGGTTACAACCGCATCGACGTTTCCCAAAGCAAACTCAACCTTCGCAAGTTTCTGATCGGATGTGAGGTAAAAGGAGTTTAGATCGAGCAACTTCAACAAGTCGACTCCAGCCACAACGAAATCGTACGTCTTGGAGAAAATCCTAACTTTTCTTTTCTCTCCCCTCTCAATAACCTCCTCGTTTTCAGCTATCTCCAAATAGCCAGAAGCGTTGGTTAAAGATGTTATCGCTCCAGATCCTTTCTCCAGAGGAAAAATCCTTTTTCCCGCAACCACAACCGGAAGAAGCTCCCTTCTCCCTTCGGAGTATATCCTTTTAGCCACAACCCCCTCTACAATTTGATTTTCCACCCGAGCTTTAACGGATTTGAGTAAAACCGGTTTGACGAACTCGTGTAAAATCGTCAAAGCGGAGACTGGAAATCCGGGAAGTCCGAAGAGAATTGAGTCGGAAATTTTAGCAACCAGAAAAGGCTTTCCCGGCTTTATCCTAACACCGTGGAAAACGATTTCGCCAACGTCTTTAACAGCCTCAACGAGCAAATCCCTCTCTCCAGCTGATGTCGCTCCGGAGGTTATTAAGACGTCATACTCTTTCGAAGCTTCCGCAAGTTTCTTTTTCATCTCCTCAACGTCATCTTTCAATATTCCAAGAAACTCTGCAGAAAAACCGAGATTGCGAAGAGAGGTAACTATTGCGAAACCATTTACATCGAAAATTTTTCCATGTTCTAACTTTTCCCCCGGAAGGATAATTTCATTTCCCGTGCTAAATACAGCTACTTTCAAATCGTAGATCTTGATTTTCCTCAATCCCAGTCCAGAAAGAAGACCTATTTTCTATGGAGTTAGCTTTTCACCTTCCCTAACAACCAACTCCCCTTCAGCTACATCTGATCCTTTGAGCATGACGTTTTCCTTGGGAGCTACAGCTTTCTTAACGAAAACGTATCCTTCCTTCTCTTCGCAATTCTCAATCATAACCACCGCATCACTGTTTTCCGGAATTATCGCTCCAGTAGCAATTTTCGCACACTCTCCAGAGGAAATTCTCACCCTCTTAAACTCTCCAGCCTCTATCGACTCCACTATTTTCAGCTTAACCGGACTCGTTTCTGAAGCGTTTACAACGTCCTCGCTTAAAACAGCATAGCCATCTCTTGTGGATCTGTTAAAAGGCGGAAGATCTATTGGAGCAAAGACATCTTCAGCCGAGAATTTGTTTACCGCATCGAGAACAAAAACTTCTCTCTTTTCAACGGGGAGTTTAATCGTTTCAAGAAGCTTTTTTGCCTCTTCCACCTCTATTAACCTCTTCACAGGGTTAAATTTCCCGGCAGCTATTTAAATTCTTCCTGAATTGGCATATCATCATCATTTTCAATGGAAAAATATTTAACCGATAAACATCGTTAAATATTATTGGTGATAAATATGCGACACCTCCCAACTTTGTGGGGGTTGATATTCGGAGTGTATGTGTTGATGAGTTCTATTTTGCTGTCTTATTCCTACGGAGGGTTGCCAAACTTTGGAGTGACGATGAAGGTGCTTGGATACGGAGCGATATTATCCCTTGCTATCGCCGCGAGTCTGAGCTTTGTTGTTGCAGAAGTTGAGAGAAGCAAGGTTCCAAGCGGTGCTAAGAAAAGTAGGGAGGGCTAAAAATACCTTAAATTTTTTAGCTGGCTTGTTCTATAAGGACAGCATTTATTACTCCTTCCTGACTCGGCCTATTCGTCACCTTCGCAAGTCCGATGCTCGTTTTGATTATGGCACCCTTGGTTATTACGTTTCTCCTTGCGTAGTGCATGTGAGCCTTGTTTTCAACGACGCTCTCAATTTCCACCCTCACAACTTTCCCTTCTGAAGGAACGTAAACGTTAGCGTATTTGTCGGCGAAGAGCTTTATCTTGTAGTTGCCACCCCTAACTCTAACCTTCTTTATCTTTCTCTCCCCTACGTGAGTTTCTACGGGCTCCCTTCCCAGCTCGTACTTTCTCTTTTTCCTGTGCGGCTTGTACAAACCTCCCGTCGGCTTCCTCCTACTTCTACCCTGCCAGATCATCGTTACACCTCCTGAACTCGATTTGCTCGATCACTCAATATATAATTTTTGCCACCGAAAAGCTCCCTTCTCCTTCAGCTTCAAGCCCCATCTTTTCGACAAAGCATCAGAGTTTGAGTATGCCATTACCAATTGAAAAAATTAAAGTACTATGACTAACAGATTTCTTTACGTGAAGTTTAAAGAGTTCGTTGAATTTGCGGTAAGCAACTCGATAGGCTTGATTTACGATGATAGCTATGGAGTTGGAATGATCATAAAAGAGATGATGAAGCTCTTTAAAAACAATGAGATATACTACGTAATTTTCACGGACATGAACGATAGAAGGACAAAAAAGTTCTTCGAGAACCTTTCGAAAGCTGACGAAGAATTCGGAGAAGTTTTGGAGAGCGTTAAAGCAATAAAAATCGGTAGGAGCAGAGAAGTCTTCAACAACAACCTTTTCGCTTACATCGAGATGACAAACGACATAGAAGGGATATTCCACGATCTTGCAACCACTGTCAAGAAATTGGATGAAAGAGCTCTGATTATATACGACGGAATGTTTCTGTTTTACAGAATCTGCGGAGAGAAAACTTTTCTTGAGAATTTCGAGAAGTTTATTTCGTCTATCGGAAACTTCAGGGGAGTTACGCTGATTCCTGTGATGTCGAGGGTTAACGAAAGCATCGCCTACCTTTTCGATCTCGTGCTGAGCGTTAGAAGGTTGGAAAAGCCTTACAATATGGGAAGAAGAGAATACGAGGTGGAAATTCTCCACAGCATATTCCCACAACTTCCACCCCTCTTAGCTTTCAAGATCATTCAGGATGAGATCGTGGAGATGTAAGGAATAAATACTTGGAATTCTAACAATTTAACATGAAGAAATTGCCCCTCGAAGGTGTGCGGGTTCTTGACGTGACGAGGATTATCTACGGGCCTTGGGCGGCAACACTCTTGGCTCTGCTTGGAGCCGAAGTAATTCATGTGGAAATGCCGAAAAGCGGAGACACTTTGATTAGACTCGTTTCTCCGGGAGGTGTTTTTCCAAGAAATCTTTCTCCGGGGATGATGTGTTGCAACGCAAACAAGTACTTCGTGGCTATAGACATGAGAAAAGAAGAGGGAAGAGAGTTGATAAGGAAATTAGCCGCAAGATGTGACGTTTTGATGGAGAACTTTAAGCCAGGAACTTTCGACAGGTGGGGAATAGGCTACAGACAGCTCAGCGAAATAAACCCAAGGCTTATCTACGTGAGCATGCAAGGCTTTGGGAACTGGGGCGAGCTTTGGGAAAGACCAAGCTACGATGCCTACGCTCAGGGGATAACGGGATTGGCTGAAATAACCGGATTCGAAGAGGCAATCCCCGTGAAATCCCAAGCGTGGATAGGAGATTTTCTCAGCGGAACCATAGCAGCTTTTACGACGTTAGCCGCTCTCTACTGGAGAAACAAGAGTGGAAAAGGTCAGTTCATAGATATGAGTCAGGCAGAGGTTTTGATGAGAGCAATGGACTGGACTTGGCTGTATATTTCGTTAACCGGAGAGAATAGAAAAAGATACGGAAACAGAGATCCAGCTGTAGTGGTTTCCTGTATAGCAAGAGCAAAAGACGGTTTCGTGGCTATAGCTGCCGTGAGAGAGGATGAATACTTGGCTCTATGCAAAGCCATCGGTAGAGAAGACTTAGAGAAGTTCGTAAACTACGAGAAGAGAGTTGAGAACTCTGAGGAAATTTACAACGCTATCGAAGATTGGGCTAAAAACAAGAGCGTTGAGGAGATTTTGAGAAAGGCTGAGGAAAGCGGTTTTGCAGCTTCAAGAGTTATGAACTCAAAGAACATATACGAAAGTGAACACTACAGGAAGAGGAATGCTGTTCAGATATTCTTCGACCCGATATACGAAGAACTCTGCTATCCATTTGCCTTACACTTCTCAAATGCCGATCTGAAGGTTCTCTGGAGCATGCGCCCGGTTGGCTTTGACAACGAGCACGTTTTCAGAAGGATCCTCGGATTGCCCGAGGAGGAGCTTAGACTGCTATACGAAAAGGAAGTCATAGGGAAATGGGACGAAAGAATTCCAACTACAGCCCCACCGGAAGGAAAGGAGGACAAAGCTTTCTACTGAGGTGGTGGAGATGGAGTGGAACGAAATAGCCAAAAGAATAACTGATCCTAAAGATTCTCCTCAAAAACCCGAAGTCCTTGAGGGTGTTAGAGTAATAGACATCAGCTACGGAAGCTTCGCAGGATTGTTTGCTTCTTCGCTATTAGCCGAGATGGGGGCGGAGGTTATAAGGATAGAGCCGCCGGAAGGAGATATAGCGAGGAAGTACTCTCCCGAAAATCTGAAGGTTTTCGACCAAGGTTTAGCTTACTTTGTAGAAAGCAGGAACAAGTACCATATCACTCTGAATCTGGAAAAAGAGAAGGGTGTTGAAATCTTCGAAAAGATTGTTGAAAAGAGCGATGTTCTTATCCACACATTTCCAAGGGACTATGCGGAAAGAATAGGAATAGATTACGAGAGCTTGAAGAAAATCAATCCCATGCTGATCTACTGCTCCATACACACCCACGGTTACGAAAAAGGGTTTAGCTTCGGAGATTACGATGTTATAGCCCAGGCTATGAGTGGATTTGCCTACACAACTGGAATTCCAGAGGATTACGAAGAGTTTCCGGAGCACACGAGAGTGCCAACCAAGATGGGTAACTGGATGGGTTGGTATGCGGGGGGAGCTTTTGCAGCACTCTCGATACTTGCAGCGTTAATTTCGAGAGATAGGAATGGAGAAGGGTGCATGATTGACTTAAGTCCGGCTGAAGCTTTAATGTGTTTGAACAACTACGCCCTCCACTTCTACCACCTAACGGGGAAGGTCATAGAGAGGAGCGGAAATTTTGAACCAGCAGCCTACGCCTACAACTACTTCAGAGCAAAAGACGGAATGGTATTCATAGCCGGCTACACAGACCCGAACTGGAAAGCCCTTTGCACAATAATCGGAAGAGAAGATCTCGTGGAGAAGTATCCGACGATAAAGGATAGAACGAATCCTAAAAACTGGATTCCGATGACGAGGGAGATAGAGAAGTTCACCATGCAGCACACAAGAAAAGAGCTCCTTGAGATCTGGCTATCTTACAAAGGAGAAGGTGTAACCGTTGCTGGAGAGGTTTTAAAACCGATAGAGACCGTCGAATTCGAACACTGGTACGAGAGGGGAGCTTTGATTAAAATTAGAGGTGACGGGAAAGAGATGATCGTTCAAGGGGTATGTCAAAAAATGAGCGAAACGCCGCCGAGGGTTAAATGGTTGGGAAGGAAAGTCGGAGAAGACAACTCCTTAATTTACAGGAAGCTGCTTGGCTTGGATGATAAAGAGATGGAGAGACTGAAAAAAGAGGGCGTGATCTAATTTTACACCAATTTTTTGAATTCCTCCAAACACGTTTTGCAGCAGAGGAAATAAACTCTGTTGTGGTATTTGTACACGATAGGTTTATCCACAAGCTTCTTCCCGCAGTAATCGCACCTAAAGCTTACGACGGATATCACATCTTCATCCTTCTTCCACTTTTCAAAAACTATGTAAGAATCGAGTATCTTCCAGTTTTTAACGAATTCCTTGACCTCTTCGAGATTTTCGGCTTTCAACCTCACCAAAAACTTGTTGCTCGCCACTCTGAGAACTTCCGCTACCCTTTCGACTTCAAGAATCCTTCTAACGTCATCCTCCTCCACAAGAAGAACTACCTCGTTTTCAAAATCCCTTGCGACTTCAATTGTGTATTTCCTTATCACCCCTTCCTTTTCGAGCTTTTCTATTCTGCTCTTCACAGTCTGCCTGCTCAAACCTACCATTTTAGCTATTTCCGATAGAGGAGTTCTCGCATTCTCCCTTAGAATGTTCAGGATTTTCAAATCGTACTCGTCCACGGTTTCACAACTCTAAAATAGTTAAAAATTTTTTCGCGCAACTTAACAATTCGTTAAAGGAGAGGTATATCTAAGCTTTTAACGTAGACTGTATGATGAGTGGTAAAGTTAAGAAGGTTAAGATTACAGGAATGAGTTGTGCGAGCTGCGCAAGAGTTGTTGAGTCGGTTTTGAAGGAAGTGGAAGGAGTAAAGGAAGTAAAAGTCAATTTAGCAGACGAAAGTGCTGTTATAGAGTTGGAAAAAGATGTTAGTATCAAAGAAATCGCAGAAAAAGTTGAAAAGGCTGGATACGGGGTCGAATTACCTGAAAAAGTCGTTAACGTTAAAATCGGTGGGATGACTTGTTCAGCTTGTGCAAAAACAATCGAAAGTGCTTTATCAAACCTTCCCGGAGTGAAAAGCGCATCGGTTAACTTAGCTACCGAAACGGCTAAGGTTGTTTTTGTCCCCGAAGAAACAAGTTTAGAAGAGATAAGGAAAGCTATAGAGGAGGTCGGTTACAGATTTCTTGGGGTTAGCGAAGAGGAAAAAGTCGAAAGAGAAGATCATGTTAGGGTTTTAAAGAAGAAGTTGGCTTTTGCAGCCGTAATTGGTTCGATCCTACTCGTTATCCAATACGGAAAATTCGTTGGCTTCAACGTTCCCCTTGAAAAAGATTTAATCGGCGTGGTGCAATTCCTACTCGCAGCTCCGGTGATGGTTTATTCTGGCAAGGACATGTTTCTCTCGGCAATCAGATCACTCAGGCACAAAAACCTTAACATGGACGTAATGTACTCCCTTGGTGTCGGTTCAGCATTTACGGCAAGCGTATTCACGACCCTCGGCTTTCTTCCGGAAGATTACCTATTTTACGAAACCGCAGTTTTACTTTTAGCATTCTTACTCCTTGGCAGAACCCTCGAAGCCATAGCCAAGGGAAAGACGAGCGAAGCTATAAAGAAGCTTATAGGCTTGCAAGCTAAAACAGCCACGGTCGTTAGGGATGGAAGAGAAATAAAAGTGGATGTCGGAGAGGTAAAAGTCGGCGATGTAGTAATAGTAAAGCCCGGAGAAAAGATTCCGGTTGATGGAATAGTGATGGAGGGAGAAAGCTACGTTGACGAATCGATGATCACCGGCGAACCTATTCCGAACTTGAAAAAAGCTGGAGATGAGGTTATAGGAGGGACTATAAACAAGAACAGCGTCTTGAAGATAAAAGCAACGAGAGTCGGTAGCGAAACTCTCCTCGCTCAAATAATAAAGCTCGTCGAAGAGGCTTTGGGGAGCAAACCTCCGATACAAAGACTGGCTGACAAAATCGTCGCCTACTTCATTCCAGTAGTTTTAAGCATAGCGATAGGCTCATTCATTTACTGGTACTTTATAGCTAAAGCTCCAGCGCTCTTCGCATTCACGACACTCGTAGCTGTTTTAGTTATAGCCTGCCCCTGCGCCTTTGGATTAGCCACTCCAACAGCATTAACGGTGGGAATGGGAAAGGGAGCTGAGCTCGGTATATTGATAAAGAACGGAGAAGCTTTGGAGATAGCAAGAAAAGTTAGCGTTGTTGTATTCGACAAAACGGGAACGTTAACCAAAGGAAAACCGGAAGTAACGGACATCATAGCTTTTTCCGACGGAGGAGAAAGAGAGGTTCTGAAAATTGCGGCAAGCGCAGAAAAAAGAAGCGAACACCCCCTTGCTGAAGCGATAGTGAAGAAAGCGGAAAGCGAAGGGGTTGAGATCGAAGAACCAGAGAAGTTCGAAGTTTTAGTAGGTAAAGGTGTAGAGGCTTCTCTGAACGGAGATAGGATTTTAGTTGGCAGTAGACAGCTGATGATCGAAAAAGGCTTGAGTTTCGATGGAAAAGTGGAAGAAGTTCTGAGGAAGTTGGAGGAAGATGCAAAGACAGCGATTCTCGTGGCATCCAACGGCAGAATAGTGGGAGTTATCGGAATAGCAGACACCATTAAAGAGTCCGCAAGGGAGGCTATCGAAGAACTCCACAAAATGGGTAAAAAAGTGGCTATGATGACGGGAGATAATAGAAGGACAGCTGAAGCGATTGCAAGAAAACTCGGAATTGATGAAGTTCTTGCCGAAGTTCTTCCCCATCAAAAGGCTGAAGAAGTGAAGAAACTGCAGGAGAAGGGAGAAATCGTAGCTTTTGTCGGAGACGGAATTAACGACGCTCCAGCCTTAGCTCAGGCGGATTTAGGAATAGCGATGGGAAGCGGAACCGATATAGCTTTGGAAAGCGGAGATATAGTTCTAATGCGAGACGATTTGAAGGATGTGGTTGCAGCTATACAGCTCAGCGAGAAAACTTTGAGCAAAATAAAGCAAAACCTCTTCTGGGCGATGATCTACAACACATCCCTGATTCCGATAGCAGCAGGTGTTCTCTACCCGATCTTCGGCATAGTTTTCAAACCCGAATTTGCTGGATTGGCTATGGCGATGAGCAGCGTTAGTGTCGTGACGAATTCGCTGCTGATGAAGAACTACATTCCTCCAATAAAGAAAAAATAAGGTGACAGAGCAAAGTTCTGGTAGCGTGAAAATCGAGAGTTGAAGAACTTCCAGACAGGATCTTGAGGACGGAGGTTAATGGGAGATGAGCGAAAGGATAATCGAAAGAAGGAAAGTAAAGTCATGGCACGGACTTGAGTTCGAAATAACAGTTTGGGACAACTGGCAAGCAAAAATTGGTTTTTTCAAACATCCCCAGATTGCAAATTTTTTTCTTAGACGGAGTCTATCCAAAAAGAATAGAGGCGAACTCGAAGTTCTTCACGAATTCGGTCACGTACAGACGTTTCCGTTAATTTTGATTTACTACTTACCCTTTCTAAATCTACCAAGCTTTAAAGAGGTTCTAATCGTTACGGTTGGCATGCTCTTCTTCTGGGAAATTCTCGCCGAGATTTACGTTGTTCTAAAACACCCCTCTTACTTTAGCGTTTACAAACGAGCAAACGTCTCCTATTTCTTGTTCTGGATGGTAACGATAACTGGAGCTATTTTTCCTTTCATCCATCTACATTAAACCACATCATCAACTCTGAGAACCTTTATCGTATTCGTAGTTCCCGGCTCACCGAAAGGCATTCCGGAAGTTATCACCACGATACTCTCTTTCTTAATCAATCTCCTCTCGACGGCGACACTTATCACCTCAGAGATTAGCTCGTCAACGTTACTGCTTGGAGGGATTGAAGAAAGAGGATAGCAACCCCAAACGATAGAAAGTTTTCTGAGCGTTCTACTATCGTGAGCGACGACCAAAATTTTCGATCTCGGTCTAAACCTCGAAATCTGAACGGCTGAAGATCCCGTTCTTGTGAAGACTATTACAGCCTCAGCCTTCAACTCTTCCGATATTCTGGCTGCCGAGTTCGCTATTGCTTCCGATACACTCCTCACACTTCTTTCCCGCAGATAAGGGTAGATTGATTCAGCCCTTCTGATTATCCTGTCCATGACTTTCACAGCCTCCACCGGGTATTTCCCAGCTGCTGTTTCCTCCGAAAGCATTAAAGCGTCGCTTCCGTCAAGAACCGCATTAGCCACATCAGTTGCCTCAGCTCTTGTCGGCTCCCTCTGAACGACCATCGACTTGAGCATCTGCGTAGCAGTTACGGCAATTTTTCCCTCCTCGTTAGCGAGCTTAATCGCCCTCTTCTGAATCACCGGCACTTCCTCTATGGACAGCTCAACCCCCAAATCTCCTCTGGCGATCATTATTCCGTCCGACGCTTTCACGATCTCTTCAAGATTTTTCACAGCTTCTCTTCTTTCAATCTTCGCTATTATCGTCGAGTCTTCAGCGTATTCTCTCAGCCTGAAGACATCCTCCTTAGAGGAGACAAAAGAGAGAGCTATTAACTCAACCTCCTTTTCAAGCAGAAATTCAAGATCTCTGATGTCTTTTTCGGTCAAACCGAACTTCTGCATTCCGGAAAAGTTAATTCCCTTGTAGGACGTTAAAACTCCTCCCTCCAAAACCTCAGCTATAACCTCATTTCTTTTTACTTCGACGACTTTAAGCTTTACGGAACCGTCCGCCAGATAAATAACTTCTCCCGGTTTTACATTTTCAAAGAACTCCTTGTGAGGAACGGGAATCTTGCTTTCTTCACTTTCACTTTTCACGAGCGAAACTTTATCTCCCCTGTGAAGAGTCAACGGCTGCTTTAATTCGCCTATCCTCATCTTCGCCCCAGACAAATCGCCAAGAATTGCCACGTTCCTCCCCACTTCTTCAGACGCTTCCCTTACTGCTTCGATAAGCTTGGAATGGTATCTTTTACTTCCAAAAGCCATGTTAATCCTTGCAACATCCATTCCAGCTTGAACGAGCTTCTCAATCACTTCATAACTTTCGCTTGATGGGCCGAGCGTTGCGACGATCTTCGTTTTCCTCATCTCAAATATCAGTTTTCAACAAAGTAAATTGAAGTTTCGATTGAATAAAATCGAAAAAATTTTCTTATTGAACTCAGAGAGAGTAACATGAAGTTCGGAATCGAATTTGTGCCGAACATGAAGTACTACGAGCTCGAATACTACGTGAAACTCGCTGAGGACAGCGGTTTTGAGTACACGTGGATAACCGACCACTACAACAACAGAAACGTCTACGCGATGCTGGCTGTTCTTGCTCTGAAAACGAACAAAATAAAGCTCGGTCCGGGAGTTACGAACCCCTACCACATCTCACCAGCTTTAACAGCTTCAGCGATAGCAACGATAAATGAGCTGAGCGGTGGAAGAGCAGTCCTCGGAATTGGTGCCGGAGACAAAGTAACCTTCGAGAGAATTGGTATAAGCTGGGAGAAGCCGCTAAAAAGAATGAGGGAAGCTGTCGAAATTATAAGAGCTCTTCATGCAGGAAAACCAGTTAAATACGAAGGAGAAATCTTCAAAATGAACGGGGCTAAGCTCGATTTCAAAGCCGGAAGCATCCCGATATACATCGGAGCGCAGGGTCCGAAAATGCTGCAACTCGCAGCTGAGCTTGGTGATGGTGTTTTGATAAACGCCTCCCACCCAAGAGACTTTGAAGCTGCCAAAGAAAACATCGAAGCTGGATTGAGCAAAGCCGGAAAGAGCAAGGAAGAATTTGACGTCGTTGCTTACGCTTCGATGAGCGTTGACAAGGATAGGGACAAGGCGAGAAACGCTGCAAGAATCGTTGTTGCTTTCATAGTAGCCGGATCACCGGAAGTAATCTTCGAGAGGCACGGAATAAGCATGGAGGACGTGAACAAGGTTAGAGAGGCTTTGAACAACGCCTTCACGAAGGGGGACTGGGCTGGAGTCGGAAAAGCTGTAACGGATGAGATGATCGACTGCTTTTCAATAAGCGGAACTCCGGAAGATGTGATCGAAAGAATAAAAGAGCTGTCCAAAGCGGGAGTCACTCAGGTTGTTGCTGGCTCTCCGATAGGGCCGGATAAAAAGAAGTCCATACAGCTGATTGGAAAGGAGATTATTCCAGCCTTTTCTTAATTTTTTAAACTTCAACGTACCTTTTAACGAAATTTAAGTAGAACTTCCACTCCCTTTCGCTTAAAACGTGCAGCTGAAAAACATCGCTCAATTTTCTCTCAACTTCAATCTTAAGTTCAAGAGCTTTCCCCTTATCGAAATTAGAAGTCACCACAGCAGCATCTATGTCGGAAAGCATCACGTGGTAACTTCCATTAACAACTGAGCCGAAAACGTAAACTTTAGCATCGCTGAAGTACTTCCTCGCAATCTTCTTTATTTCTTTAGCGTAGTAGGTGTAATTTTCAAAAAACTTCTTTCTCTTCTGTTTTTCTGCAATCAATCTTTTGACGATATCCATTTTCGAAACTCCCCCTTAAATTTTTCCAGTGTGTCAATCATTTTCTTAACCTCATTCTCCGAGTAATCTCTTGGGAGGTATCTGGCAAGAATATACGCATCTTCTATGTCTTTCAGAATTATCTCATTTTTACTGTAAAACTCTTCGAATTTCTTGTCAACATTCGATGCATATTCGAAAAGCTTCTTGAGGTTGTGCGTCTTCGGGAAATAGCCTACATCTTTGGCCAATACGTATTTTAGATACAACTGCAAAGACTGTTCGATGTGGAAAGCAGCAACATCGTACATCTTTTTTTCAAATGCGATTTTCGCAAGTTCCTCAAATTTTTTAGCTCTCTCTAAAAATACGTTCACTTCCTCCTTCACAAAGTAAGAGTATAGGTTGACCAATTAATATTTTTCCAGAGTTTTTTATATCGCTTGCGAACACTCAAGTTATGCGTAGTTTCAAGGATTCTCTACCGATAGTTGTAAGCTACTTCTCCATCTCAACAGCCTTCGGGATGATCGCAAAAGACTACTTGGGCTTTCAAGCAATCCTAATGTCCGCTCTCGTTTTTGCTGGAGCAGCTCAATTCATAGCTTTGCAGATGATAGCAAACAAAAACCCTTCAGCTTTAATAGTCCTGACGACCTTTCTCGTCAATTCGAGACATCTGCTAATGAGCAGCTACTTAGCAAGATTTTACAGAGGTATAAGCAGAAAAATAAGAGCAATCGTCTCATTCGGCATAACTGATGAGACGTTTGCCGTAGCATCGAAAAGATTTTTGGAGAACGAAGCAGATTACAAGTACAATCTACAGCTAAACTTCTTCAGCTACTTGGCATGGGTTTCTGGGACGGCGTTGGGTATTTTCTTCGGAACGATTTTGCCAGAGGACGTTAGCAGAGTTTTGCCCTTCGGTTTAACAGCCCTCTTCATATCAATTCTCGTTTCGAGCGTAAGGCAGAAAAGTGATCTAATCGCAGCTTTAACAGCCGGAGTTTTTGCAGTTTTTCTTCCGAGTGGATGGAACATTGTCGTCGCTTCACTTATAGGCTGTTTCGCCGGAGGTGTCGCGGAAAGATGGATGCGCTAATCGTAATTCTTGGGATGTTTGCCGTGACGTACTTCTCAAGGGCTTTGCCGATGCTCAAGGATTTTAAACTCGAAAACAGATACATCAAGTACATCCCTCCGTCGATATTCGCAGCCTTGGTTTTCCCCGATGTGATGAGGTTCGACGAAAAAACCATAGCTGCTCTGATAGTTTTGCTGATCTCCATAAAAAACAGGAATCTCCTTTTAGCGATGTTGGTCGGAGTAATTTCACTCTACCTTCTCCAAAAAGCTGAAATTTTCTAACCTTCTACTTCTCCATGTGGGAGAAGTTCAGAGAAGAAAAGCTTTCCGAGTTCAAAAGAGCTGAAGTGGACGAAGAAATTAGGGACTTGCTGGAATTGATAAACTCCGTTGAGGTTTTCGTCACTCTCTCAAGCTGCGCTGGGAGAATAGCTGTGATGGATATGCCAAGCTTTGGAGAGAAGCTGGAAAGCGTTTTCCTCGGAAAATGGCACTCCCCTCCAGATTTTGACGAGGTGTTAAAAGCGGTAAAGAGAGGGAGAAAAACAACATGGCTGATGATGCATCCACCGATAGTTCACGTAGCTTGTAGGGATTTGGAATCTGCAGAAAAAATTTTGAGTGTCGCAAAGAAAGCTGGGTTTAGGAGAAGCGGGTTAATATCCTTCAAAAAGTTGGTCGTCGAGATCGCTTCTCCGGAAAGATTGGAGGTCGTTGTAAGTGAGAACGGCAAGATGGCTGATGAGAATTTTTTGAAAATAAATTACGAATATGCCGTCAAAAAACTCCTGAGAAGCCGTGAAAGAATGAAAAAGTTTGAAATGGAGTTCAAAGAAGCTTTTCTATAACGTCAACATTTGCTTCCACTTCAATTGGCTTTCCGCAAACTCTTATAACTTCGTCCGGGTCTTTAAGCAAATTGCCCGTCGCTATGCAGACCGCACTCTCGATTTCTTCTTCAAATTTTAACGCTCCAGCTAAGCTTGCAGCACTTGCCGGCTCTACTCCTATTCCCTCCTTGGCCGCAAGCAGCTTCTGAGCTTCGACAATTTCCTCATCACTAACCTCTATCACCGCTCCACCAGATTCGTATATCGCTCTCAAAGCTTTTTTAGCATTAACCGGAGCGCCAATTCTTATAGCCGTGGCAATCGTTTCAGGATTTTTAACTGGCTCGATTTCCTTGCTTCCCTTAACAAAAGCCCTGTAAACTGGATTGGCTCCCTTAGCCTGTACCCCTATCATCCTCGGCACTTCATCTGTGTAGCCCATCTCCACGAGTTCTTTAAATCCCTTGTAAATCGCAGAGATGTTTCCGGCATTTCCTACCGGAACGAAAATCGCTTCCGGAACGAATCCAAGCTCGTCGTAAATTTCGTAAGCTATGGTTTTCTGACCCTCAAGCCTGAAAGGATTTATGGAGTTCAAAAGGTAAAGAGATTTTCTCATGGCCAAGCTTTTCACGATCTCCAAAGCTTTGTCGAAGTTGTCCTTTATAGCTATAACTTTAGCCCCGTGCATTAAAGCTTGGGCAAGCTTTCCCAAGGCAACTTTTCCAGAAGGAAGTATCACCACTGCTTTCAAACCAGCTTTAGCCGCATACATCGCCATTGAAGCTGATGTGTTGCCAGTAGATGCGCAGATGACAGTTCTCATTTTCAGCTCGATGGCTTTGGTAACTCCCACTGTCATTCCCCGGTCTTTAAAAGACCCAGAAGGGTTCAATCCCTCGTGTTTGACGAAGAGGGTCTTAACACCGCTTTCTATCTTTTCTATTCTGTAAAGAGGTGTTCCCCCTTCTCTCAAGGATACTGGATCCGTTCTAACGGGAAGAGCCTCTTTGTACTTCCAAACGCTCAGATTTTTTCCGTCAAAATTCAGTTTGATTTCCGAATAATCGTAAACAACATCGAGCAATCCGTTGCATTTGCTACACTGATATATAAAATCAGAATCGAATTCGCTCCCACACTCTATGCATCTCAGCAAATACATGAAAGAGAAAAAATGGAAGGGGTTTATTTTTCTTTAGGTGGCCAGTTCTGCTCAAGCCAGCCCTTTATCCTTCCCGAATCCATCGGACCTACTAAAACCTTCCAGCCGGTTTCGTCTTCTATAGCTCCTTGAAGCCTTGCCGCCAATCCGGGAATTATCAGATAGCGATGATTGACTTTTTCTTCGATTTTTGTCTCCTTAATTAGATCCTTAACTTTGGCAGCGGTAAACTGCCCTCCAGCGACGCTGACCTCAACTCCAAGTCCCTCGGTGTCAAGGACGAGCAACCATCCTTTGATGTTTCCACTTGTTAGATCGCTTTCAACAGTATAGTAGGTTAAAGCGAAGTTCGTCGTTATGAATACCGGATCGTCTGGAGAGGGGTTGTTTATCTCCCTCAATCCGGGCTCAACTTGCACCGGCGTTCTCGGATCGGTGTAGATGTTGTATCTGAGCGTTACAATCGGCATTATTGCATAAGGCTCAAGGCAGTGGAGGATCATGACGTCTCCATACTTAACTATAAACAGACTCGCAATCACCGTTTCCCAGTAAGCCTTCGAAACGTCATCAGCCTCCAAAGCCCAAGCGGCTATTGGAGTAACCATTATAGGATAAGCCACATCCTTGTCCTCTCCGAGTATCGCCGTTCTTCTCAACTGAATAACCCTCTCGAAAGTTCCCCTCAACCCTTCGCCAATCGGCTCGGTAACCGGATCAAGAACGATGTCCTCCACTCCAGCCTCTTTGAAAGTAACTGCCAAACTCTTAAGCTTGTTCAGATCCTTGCTTCTGACAACAACCGGAACTTTAAACTCAAGGGCAAGCTCTAAGAATTCTTTCCAGTTATCCTCCGTTGCCGCATAAATTAGCGGTCTTTCCTCAGCCACTTCTTCTAAAGCAGCCCTCATGCATTCCGGATTTAGAGATACGAGAATCATTGGTTTCCCGTAACCGGCAACCCTCTTCACAACTTCCCTAAACCTCTTAGGGTCGTTAGAAGTGCACCTCACAGCTATTCCGTCAAGCGTAAGGAATTCTCCCACGTAGAACTTTCTGTACTCTACAACCTTGCTGCACCTCTCGTCTATCTCCTTATCATCCAACGTATCCCAGACATCGTAGAATAAGGCTGTGGGGTTGAAGAACGTTAACTCGTGTCTGTGGAGAACGTCTTCTCCACCTATTTTTACGGCGTTGTCACCCTTTCCTATGACAACCTCTTTAACTTCGGGAGATGTTATTTCTATTAATTCTTCAAGCTTTTTCTTAACCTTCGGATTCTTTTCGGCTTCCTTAACAAGTGGCGGACAATCGGTCGGTTTCACGGTTCTCTCTATTATCTGGGCTGCGAAGCTCATGCATGTGTCGTAACCACATTCACCACAGTTCGTTTGAGGAAGATAGCGATAAATTTCGAGGGGACTTTTTACCTTCATTCATCATCCCTCCATCGATATCCAAGCGTTTTCATCCGCCTTCTCAGCAATTTTTCCGGCGAGAGTGTTCATTATCTCCTTGAGAACTGCAACAGCTCCCGGATGCATCATCATAAAGATGTCAACTCCAGCTAAGGCGAGAGTTAAACCAGTGACGATTTCCCAGATCGGCCCTCTCAACTCTCTTGGTCCCCATGGCGTATCTTCTTCAATCGGCGAGTCCTTCATCCAAGCCTCTCTCGCTCCCCACGCGTTGGTGGTTCCGCTCGATATCGGGAAGTTCAAGTCTTGATCTCCCCTCAACCCACTAATTCTTATTCTCTCCATGTTGGTGAAAGCGTAATCCAAACCGTATCCGAGGGCTGCGGTTGTCGGGTCCATTATTAGGCTGTCCCTTGGAATTCCCACTCTCTTCAGCAGATACCTGTTCAGAGTCTTCTGGTTGTTTATGTCCATCTGGGTCCAGCTCAACACGACATGCCCGTACTTCTTGGCAGCATTTCCAATCCTCTCCCAGTCCATGTCAAGAGTTGCCGATGCGAGCATTACCCTCTCCCCTTCCGCAACTTCTGCTGCCTTCTCAAGCACTTCCGGATCTTTCTCCTTGTTTCCACTTCCTCCAATTATAAGCGGAACTTTCACAGCCTGCAAAACTTCCTCAACTGTTTTAGCTGCTTCGCTTGCCGGTCTATCTTCTAAAAGTGGATCCGTGCTGATTAGGTGGAGGGTAACTAAATCCGCTCCGAATTCCCTAACAGCTTTCCTCGCCCATTCGGCTGGATCGTCAAGGACATCCTCGTAATGCTCTCTCACAGCTTTAGCAAGCATCGGTCTTCTGTCGAAAACATCTATCGCTATTACCGGCATGTGAGGCATTTCAGCATCGAAGGTGTAAAATGCCAGACTTCTTTCTCCTCCAACCGTGATCGTGATTTCTCTCGTTCCCCCTTCAGATCTCGTAGCTCCAAGAGTAACCTCCTCAATCTTTCCGGGATATTCAACTTTGTAAGGCTCGAATTTCGCCTCTTTCAGCTTTTCTGGAAGCTTTATCTTCGGAACTTCTACTGTGGGCTTTACCTCAGGGACTTGCACCTGCGGGGCTGCTACTGGCAGCTGAATTCCGAAAGCTTGCGAAAGTCTCTGGAGGTAAGTCAAAGCCATGTTCGCATGGTACAAGAAGTTTCCAAACTCCTGAATCAGGTTTACGTACTGAGTTAAAGCTAAAAGCGCATTTATAGTGTTAGGGTCTACAGCAGCTCCGGGCTCTATCTCTATCTCCAGATCCCCCTCAATTCTTACCCCTTCCAGTTCCTCAACGTTATACTTCTTAAGAAGGTTAAAAAATTCCTCAAGAGTGAATTTTTCCGCCATTCGAGTTCACCTCGCCTTTACACTCAACTCGATAAAATGATCGGCAATCTTCTTAACCTTCCTCATGTATTCGGAATCTTCAGGAAGCAATGTAACGGGCAACCCTTTCAAATCGAGTTCAGCAATTTTTTCATCGTACGGCAAAATTTCAAGAAGTTTCAAACCGTTATCTTCCGCGAACTTTCTAATAGTCTCTTCAGCCTCTTTACTTGCAATTCTGTTTCCGACAAGGTAAATCTCTTTGAAGTTCAGTTCGAGCTCTTCGCTGAGTTCTTTAATTCTTTTAGCGGTAGCCAAACCTTTTTTAGACATGTCCGTTACGACGATGATGTAATCTGCTCCTTCTATCGTTTTTCTGCTGAAATGCTCCAATCCAGCTTCGCTGTCGATGATTATGTAATCGTAGTGCCTCATGAGCTTTCTTAGCACTCCTCTGAGTAAGTTGTTAGCAAAGCAATAACAGCCTTCTCCTTCTGGGCGTCCCATCACAAGCAAATCGAAGTTATCGCATTCGCAAATCGCCTCGCTGTAGATCTTTCCTTCAAGCCACTGCTCTTTATTTAAAGTTCCCATATCGTCTCTGCTTTCTTGAAATACTTCTCTGATTTCTCCGAGAGTTTTAGTTACGAGTTCAGATACTCCCAACGCATCGGGAAGATTACTGTCCGGGTCTGCATCTACAGCCAAAACGTTGTTGGTTTTCTTTGAAATAAAATGGGTGAGAAGGGCAGCTAATATCGTCTTCCCGGTTCCACCCTTTCCAGTTACAGCTATTATCATAGCTTTACTCCTCTATAATGACCTCACTGACTTTTATTTCAGCTCCTTTTAAAGTGATTTTAATAAATTTTCTCTCTTCTTTTTTCTCTTCCATCACTTCCCACCTTTCTTCTCTTCCTTACCCCTGATTATCACTTTGTCGATGATGATCTTAGCATCCTTGATTATAAGCTTAATTCCGGGCTGTTGCCCAGCAGCAGGTAGCTGGATCTGCGGCATCTGAATTTGAGGTATAGCCGGCATTTGCACTGGCTGCATTGGCATCATCGGCTGCTGAACTGGTTGAGCTGCAGGCTGAGCTGCTTCAGCTGGAGCTGCTTCTTCAGCCTTCTCCTCCACCACTTCTTCGACTTTCTCCTCTTCCTCCTCCTTCCATCCCTCGGTGATCTTCTTTCCGTCAACCGGTCTAACAACTCCGGTAACAACTGGGTGGTTCACTTTCTTCAGGAACTCCTTGAGCTCCTCTATCGTCTTCGCATCCTCTTCAGTTGCTATCTTGTCCCTCATGTCCTCCGGGATGTACTTCAGCACTCTCTCCTTCAGCTCTTTGGGCATCCAAACTACTCTGTACCAACCACCATCTGCCTGAATGAACTTCTTGCTTCTGAAGTAAGCGATTCCAATTCCGAGAAAACCTACAACTTGCTTTCCTCCTCCAGTTTGTCCAGCCATCGTCGAGAACGTCAAACCGTTAGGAGCTGGATCCGGATAACCTCTGTGCACCCAGCCGATTCCGTCGACTTCCGGCATGTAGAAACCGATAACTTCGAAGCATCCGCAGCTCGTATGTGGATATTCGAAGAAGCTGTGCAGCTTAATTCTGTCGTACTCTCCTCCGCTCTCCTCTTTAGCGAACTCGTTAACTCCAGTGTACTCTCCGCCGATGGGGTCGATACACTCTCCTTTTGGCACAGCCCTGTTCGGCCCTTCCGGATCGACTCTCGCAGCAGCTCTTCCGTCGAACCACGTTATGGCTCCGCAAAGCGACGGTCTGTCCGGGCTGATAACGCAGACGTTCGTCGGAGCGAAGCTCTGGCATAGGGTGCATGAGTAGAACTCTTCCACATCCTCATCGTGGAGCTGTTCAACTCTCGCATCTCTTTCCTCGTAAATCGGCATAGCCATCTCGTTGAGAAGCTTCTCCACCAATTCCTTGTCTGTGATGTATACTGCCTCGATTTTCTCGATAAACGGTAGCTCGTTCTTGAAGAGGAACATCGTAGCAAGAGCTATCTCGGTCAGGCTTTTGAGCCCCTTCTTTATGGCTCCCTTGCTTATTCTGATCCAAATGTCGTACCTCTGGTTTAGGTGCATATATCCTTCAATGTAGTTCTGGAAGTCGTGGTTTCTTCTTTCGATAACCGGCTCAAGGTCGTTGTCAACCTGGTCTCCGGCGACGTAGTATATCATGGCATAAGGATACGCTTTTCCTTCCTCCATCTCATCCAGATCTGGGCCAATTAACGTAACCTTCATGTCCTCCACTTGATCCTTCGGCAAAGCTATGACAAGCTCAAATCCCGGCTGAGAAGGTCCGCCGAGTTCTACGTACATGTCCCCTTTCCTGACTCTCTCTCCTTCAAACATCGGAGAAATCTCGAAGGGGAAAGATTCTGGCACACCTGAAACTTCCTTCTTCTTAACACCTTCCGGAACTTCAACTCTTTTTCTTTCTGCCATTTTCACCACCTCACAGGTTGTTTACAATCTCCTCCAACATGGAATAGTACATATCCTTATTGGCAGTTAAATTCGTGAAGCTAAATTTCGCATGAGGCTGATAAAACTCCTCCAAAGCTACGGTGGTAATCTTCGAGAAGTGCTTCAGGGCTGAAAGCATTCTTGAGAGGTAGTAAGGCAGAAAGCCCATGAAGAGAACTAAGTCGTAGTTTCCTTTTCCGTCGAAGCCTTTCCACTCCTCGTCAAGCAAGAACTGAGTTACTTGGTGAAGTGTGAACACTACCGACTGCGGCTTCACGCCCTTCTCAATGAGTGGCTTACTCGATCCGCCAGTAGCAATTATCGGAATACCCTTCTCGTAGAATTTGACTGCTATTTCCACAAGCTTCTCATCCTTAAGAAGCTGCCCGCCGGTAATTAAAACCGGATGCTTAGCTTTCTTTATCAAATTTACTACAACCTGAGGCTTTACCGCAGTAGCCTCCCTGCTAACTTGAACATCCGCAATCTGATACCTTCTTGCAACCGGAAACTTATCCTCTTTTTTAACAGCCATTTACATCACCTCAAAAAATTTATTGTGGGGGTTTTTCTCCAGCGTATTTTTCATAGACCTCCTCAACTATAGTTGGATTGAATCCAGCGTCGTACTTTCTGATTGGTCCCTCTAAGATCTTCTTCTTGTCCCAGTCTATCTTCCAGCCGTACTCGCTTTCGAGGATGTGGAGTAGCTCATCTTTCATCTTTAACGGCAAGTCTGCTTCACTTCTCACGAACAGGTGCCAGTCGTCGGGGAGCTTTCCAAGATACTTCTGGCTCAGCTCCAAGTAGTGCGTTAGTTTGATCTGCCTTCCCAAGCTCGTGTCGTTCGGTCTTATGCAGAGTCTCGCGAGCTGCACTATAGCTTCCTCCTTGGTTTCAACAGCAACGAGCAAAGCATCCGGAGCCGGCTCTATCGGAACCTTGCTCCTCGTCTTTATGTCGTAGACCCACCACTTTTCTTTCTTGAAGTACTTTCCAAGGTACGCCCTTCTATACTTAGCTCCGTGCGGTCCAACGACTACTGGCACTCCAAGCCTGTTAAAGCCGGTAGCTATGGCGGCAGCTTTGTGACTGTACGGTCCCCAGCTGAATCCAACAGCACCAACTCTGTTTAGAACGTAATCCGCTATTTCAGCGTAGTTTCCTCTTAGCGGTCTCATCGCAAAGATGTTCGCTATCTTTATCGCCGCTCCGGCTATGTGGCTGTTTGCAACGCAGCTACCAACGTTAGCAAGTCCACCAGCGTCGAAATCTCCGGGAGTTTTCTCGTAAAGCGTCTGTCCTTCCTCATCCGTTATCATTCCAAGAGTCATGGCATGACAGCCAGAAGTGACGACGATGTACCTTCTCTTCACGAACTCCTCAAGAATCTCTCTCAAAGACTTTGCTTCGTCTGGATAGTTAACGCAACCGACTGCCGCGATAACTCCGGGAATCTGTCCCATGACGATTGGCTGCCCGACGTTTCTTATTTCTGTGTCCTGTATCGGGCCTCTTCCAACCCTCATCTTGCCCTTCTTGTTGTAGAGTCTGTCGAAATTGCTCGCCATTATCACGTTGATTATCTTTATGTTCTTCGGGCACGCTTGCTCGCATTTGCCGCAAGCGATGCACTGCTCTTCAAGCTTGGCAAGCTTGCTCAGATCCTTAGTCTTTTGGGCGTGAGCCATTCCTTGGTCAATCCTCAGATTGTGCGGGCAAGTAAAAACGCAGCTCATGCACTGCGTACACTTGTTTATCTCATTCCACAACTCCTCGTCATTTGCAAAGAACTTGTACTTCCTGTTCCCTCCGTGCTTCTTGAAGATTGCCTCTGCAACAAGCGGAGCAACCTGTCCAACCTTCTCCGGCACTGGTAAGAAAACACCCGGCAGCTCTCCGCTGACAAGAGCGTTGACGATCTTTTCGACTGGCCAGTCGCTCGCATCTGGCAAACCTCTCGCTGCTGCGTCGCTTGTTGCTATTAACGGAATGCCCATAGCCTTGCAAGCCTGCAGCAAGTCCGCTCTTATGCACTGTTCGTCACTTATCATTACATCAGGAATTC
>NZ_WANY01000129.1:0-3636 GCF_015521575.1 Ferroglobus sp. | reverse complement strand
GTCTCTTTATCATCCTTCAAGTATTCAAGCATGTCGTAGAAGTCCACGTTAAGCCTGTTCCCCAACCCGACGATCTTGCTAAAGCCTATTCCCTCCCTCATAGAGTAAGGAGCAATTAAATGACAAACTCCTCCGCTCTGACTTACAAGAGCTATATCCCCTTTCTTCAAAAAACTTAAAGCTGGAGTAAAGCTCGCGTTTAAATCCGCTTTTAAGTTCACCATCCCAAACGTGTTCGGACCTATAACCACAGCATTATAGCTCTCAACGAGTTCTCTCAATCTTTTATGTAACTCCTCCCCATCGGCTATCTCAGCCTCCCTGAAACCAGCAGATATTATCACGAAAGCTCTGCAACCTATCTCAAGCAGCTCTTTCACGCTATCGTATATCGCATCCCTTGGCACCGCAAGAATAGCCAAGTCCGGAGTTTCAGGCAGATCTTTAATGCTCTTATAAGCCCTCACTCCGAGTATCTCATCGTAGTTGGGATTTACAGCGTATATTTTTCCCTTGAACGTTTTTACAAGACTGCTCAATGCATGAAATCCCATTTTTTTCGGATTTTTTGTTGCTCCAATTACTGCGACGCTTTTCGGGTAAAACAGCCTCTGGAAGTTTTCGATTTTCATTGGTGAAAGTTTTGAAAGGAAGATATAAAGTTTTGTCTCGATGTTTCGTTAACCTTCAAGCATTTCCTCAACTACCTCCAACAGCACAATTGCGTTGTTGTACTTCGGACTTCTGGCTGAGTAAAGCAAAGTCACTTTCTTCTTTTTTTGATTATTTCGATATAACCTTTCCAAAGTTTCTCTATTCCTTTCCAACTCCCCCTCTGTATCTTCTTCTGAATTCCTCCCACTTGGAAGTATCGTGGGAAAACCACTTTCTCAATTCGTAAACTCTCTTTATTCTCACCTCAAACGAAGACTCCATTTTACCACCCAAGATTTTTTATCTCGAAAGTCTATCATCTCCTTAAACATTTTCAAGGTCAACGGCAACTGGACAACATTTTTATAGCGAATCTGCTAACAACTCCTGATCACGCTAATGGAGGAGAGAAAATGAAGTCGATGTACGCTTTCATAAGAGAAGCTTGGAAGAGACCTTGGGAAGGTTACGTAGGTAAGCTGATGTGGGAAAGATTGCAGAAGTGGAGAAGGGAGCCGGCAGTGGTAAGAATAGAAAGACCAACGAGACTGGACAGAGCGAGGGCTTTAGGCTACAAAGCGAAGAAGGGAGTAATCGTTGTCAGAGTTAGGATCAGAAGGGGGGGAAGAAGGGCTACAAGACCCAACAAGGGTAGAAAGACGAAGAACCTAATGGTGAACAGGAAAACTCCGAAGAAGAGCTTGCAGTGGATAGCCGAAGAAAGAGCTGCAAGGAAGTTCCCGAACTGCGAAGTCGTGAACTCCTACTGGGTAGGAGAAGACGGAAGGTACAAGTGGTTCGAGGTAATCCTAATTGACAGAAGTCACCCGGCAATATTGTCGGATCCCGAACTTTCAAGGATAGCCAAGCAGAGGGGTAGGGTTTTCCGTGGTTTAACTTCAGCGGGAAGAAAATCGAGAGGTCTTAGAAGGAAGGGAAGAGGGGCTGAAAAGGTAAGACCGAGCCTTAGAGCAAACTTCAGAAAGGAGAAGGATGAGTAAGCGAACTTGGAAAGTTGAGAGAATCACAGTCTCGGCGATAGTCCACTCAACCGAGGATAAGGAAAAAGTTGGTGAAGCGATTTCCACCCTTTTTCCTTTTGAATTCGAAATTTTTGTTTCAGAAGCTAAAGGACATTACGGAAATCCGATAAAGTTTTTAGAAGTTCCCGTAGAGGATAGAAGGAAAATAAAAGAGTTCTGGAACTATTTCATCGAAAAACTCGAAGACCGGGATTTGCTTTTGAATTTGGTTGAGGACATCGTCGACGAATTCGGGGTTTTGCACATAAGGGTAGACAAACAAAAAGCCTACCAAGGAAAGCTCGAATTAGCCTATGGAGGGGACTGCATAGCTGTAAAGGTTAAATTAGTTACCTACCCCTCAAAAAGAGAGAAGTTCGTAGCTGCCGCAAAGGAGTTGATCGAAAAGGGGCTATGATGGATTTTCTTCGATTCGAGCCAGAGTACTTGCTTGAAGGCTTTGACGACTGCGTTGTTTTCGGAGAGACTGAAAAGTACATCCAAGGCTGTATGATCTACGCCACTTCAACCAAGGAGCTGACTTCGAAGCTCAGAAAGTACTCCGGGTTCATAGGGGTGCTGAGTCCGAAAGTTGAGGTAAACAGGTTGGCTGTAATGAGAAAGAAAGTGTTCGTACTTCTGGATTCAATTGAAAGGGAGCTGGACTACACAACCGTGAAGCTGGCAGCAGAGAAGGATGTCGCGATAGAAGTTTGCTTTGCAAAATATTTGAAGGTGTCCGGAGTTAAAAGAAGTCAGCTCTTCGAGAGAGACAGACTTCTCTTTAAAATCATTGAAAAGTTCGACGCTCCTTTCGTTCTTACGAGCGGAGCTGAAGATTTCTACGAGATGAGGACAAAAAAACAGATATACGACTTCTTTCAAACTCTTGGAGCAAATGTCAAGAGAGCAGAAGAATGGATGAAAAGGTTAGAGAGAATTTTAAAGGATGAAAAGTTCATAATGGACGGATTTGAGGAGTTATGAAAGGTTTGCCTCCAGCTTTAAAGGAGAAAAAGAGGTACATAGCCATGAAATTTATCGCTGACAGAGAAATCAGCAAAGAAGAGCTTTACGAAAAGTTGAAAGAGTACCTACTCGAACTTTACGGCGAGTTTGGTTACGCCAACTTTAGGATAATTCAGTTTAAAGATAATAAAGGAATTATTTCCGTAAAGCTTAGGGACTTGGAAAAAACTAAAAATGCAATCACGCTGATAAGTGATGTTAATGGAACGAAAGTCGTTCCCTTAATATTGGGGGTTAGCGGGACGATAAGATCCTGCAGAAAGAAGTACTTAGGAGGTGATTGAATGCATCTTCCGCAGATGGGATACGATAGAGCCATAACGGTATTCAGCCCGGACGGTAGACTGTTTCAGGTTGAATACGCAAGAGAGGCTGTTAAAAGAGGAGCGACGGCAATAGGTGTAAAGACGAAGGAGGGTGTGGTGCTTTTAGCAGACAGAAGAGTGGCAAGCAGGTTGCTTGAATCAGACACGATAGAGAAGATATACAAGATAGACGAGCACATTTGCGCAGCAACTTCTGGCTTGGTTGCTGATGCGAGAGTTTTGATAGATAGAGCGAGGATAGAGGCGCAGATTAACAGATTGACTTATGACGAACCTATAAGTGTTAAAGAGCTTGCGAAAAGAATCTGCGACTTCAAACAGCAATACACCCAGTACGGAGGAGTAAGACCCTTCGGAGTTTCGCTCCTCTTAGCCGGAGTCGACGATAAGCCAAGGTTGTATGAGACAGATCCGAGCGGAGCAATGCTTGAATACAAGGCCGCTGCCATAGGTTCGGGGAGGAACGTTGTCATGGAGTACTTCGAAAAGGAGTACAAGGACGACATGGGGCTCGATGAAGCCATAATTCACGGACTCATAGCCATGAAGAAGGCTATTGAAGCTGATTTAACTCCTGAAGGAATCGAAATAGGTATTGTTAGGGT
>NZ_WANY01000128.1:0-2390 GCF_015521575.1 Ferroglobus sp. | reverse complement strand
CCGCTTAATCACTGCTAAAATCCGTAAAAAACTGGAATACTTCATGCAAGCTGTTTATGTGGTGTTAGTTGACTTTAAAAGTTCCCCTCTCAAAGTCCGCTTAATTCTCAGCATTAGAGGGAAGAACTTCACGGTAAAGTTCCGCTATTGGAGGAGAAGGTGGATGTGGCTGGTTTACGGAGAATCTTTTTTGAATGCGTCCTTTTATAGACTTCTTGCCCGTCCTAAAAACATATTTATAGCGATAGCCGAAGTCCCTATTGTGAGATCGCTCCTCCTACTGCTCTTAAGCTTAAGCTTGATTGGAGCGGCTAACGCTCAGGTGATAGTTTCGATTAATGCAGAGTACAGGATGGATAGCTTGGATTCTGGTAAGGACATTTTCATCCTCAGATTCAAGAATATTAACGAAACGACGAACATGCTTTTAAATCTCGACTTACCTCCAATCAGACTTTACGGAGACTACTCCGCGAGGAGCATTCCCGCCGGCGGTATAGATTATAAGGTCGTTGAGATAAATAACACACCCTATCTACTCGTAAACATAAGGAAAGTTCTGACACCTTTGGAGGAGTACGAGGTTATAATCGAGAGGGAAATCGATGATCCCTTCGTAAGGCTCGACGGCATCTACAGATTCGTTGCCATGGAGTACCCAGATTTCTTCTTAGCCAGCGGTATTTACGTTTCTTCGATAAAAATCGCCCTCGACTTCCCGAATAAAATTTACACGAACTACAAGGTGATATCCCTCAGCTCCAATTCGAGGATAATTTATGGAGTTCTCGACACTATCGACAGAATAGAGTGGGTGTTCAGCGATCCCAAAACTCAATCTGTCGCGATAGTTGAGTTCGTTGAAACTCCCAACTACTTCTTCATAAACGTCCTTGGAGCTTCGTTAACAGCTTTAGCATTCGTCGGTTTGTTCATTTTAAACGCAAGGCTCGAAAGAAAACTGAAATCGCATGAGTTCGTATCTTCTCCCCCCTTCAGCGGGGAAATTCTAACGAGAATGAAAGAAATGATAAAAAGAGCTGAAAAGGAGGTTCTCTTAACTTCCCCCCACATCTACTACACGGATTGGCTAACAGCCGAACTTCAGCCTCTCTTCTCGAAAGGAGTGGACGTGAAAATCATCACGTGGCCGGGGTATGAGAGAAGGCAGTTCAAGAGTGTTGAAGAGGTTTACGAAGATAAAAAGCAGCTTTTCACGTTGAAAAGGTTTCTGGAAATGTTTCCAAAGGGGAGCGTTAAACTAAACGACAACATCCACTCTAAAGTTTTAATAATCGATGAAAGGGAAGTGCTGCTGACAACAGCCAACCTAACCCAGACGGGTTTGTTCGAGAACTATGAATCCGGAATTTACGCCAAAAATGAAGAGCTTGCCAAAGCTGCGAGGGAGTACTTCTACAACGTGTGGAATTCCGAAGAGTCGGTGTTTTTGACGGAGGAGATGCTCGACGTTAAGAAATGTTGGGAGGAGATAATGAAGAGGAAGGAGGCGAGGAGATGATATTCGACGATATTGGCAGTTTTCCCCTCCCCGAAGGTATTTCGAAGGATTGGGTTGAGAAAAATTATCAAAGCAAGGAATACGCTGAAATGGTGAAGAGGGCATTCATAATGAAGCAAAAGGCTGGAGTTGAGTTGCCAAACTATCCTCAATTTAGAGACATGAACGAGATGTTTCTGGAAATAATCAGAGATGAAAATAAGCAGGAGGAGCCTTTTGTCGTGAAGAGGGATGAGGCGGTAATCGTCGAACTTGAAGTTTTGAAGGAGATGAGAGTCGATGCAGTTAGAGTTTGCGTCACCGGTCCTTTTGAACTCTATTATAGGGAATTCGGATCGAAAATTTACGATGACGTTTTGGAAGCTTTTGGAAAATCCGTCGCGAGGTTCGTGGAAAAAGCCTGTGAGTGGGAGGCTGTTAAGTGTGTTAGCTTGGATGAACCAAGTTTAGGAACCAATCCGGAGCTTCAGCCGAACGTAGATCAGATTCAGATAGCCTACGAGAAAATTAAAGCAAGTGTTGACGTGCAAATCCACCTACATTCCCCCGTCTTTTACAGAGAAGTTCTCGAAGTTGATACGATTAACGTTATAGGGATAGAAGCTGCAAGAGACGAAAAGGCTATGGATTTCGTTGATGCCGAAGAAATAGAAAGCTACGAAAAATTCCTTAGGGTTGGCGTAGCAAGGAGCGATTTCGATGCGATGATAGCGGAGTACAATGCCAAAACTGGAGAGAACGTCTGGGGTGATGTCGAAAAAATGGAAAAAGCTCTTGATGAAATAGAAAGCGTCGAGAAAATAAGAGGAAGGCTGAAGAAGGCTGTGGAAAAGTTCGGAGATAGGCTAAAGTATATCGGGGCGGATTG
>NZ_WANY01000127.1:0-4079 GCF_015521575.1 Ferroglobus sp. | reverse complement strand
GGGTGAACAGCTACAGCCATGTTTGCCGGAAGAGTCCAAGGCGTCGTCGTCCAGATTACTATGTAAGTGGCTTTCTCTCCTTTTACTGGGAACTTGACGTATATGGAGGGATCCTCTCTTTCAGCGTACTCCACCTCCGCATCAGCCAAAGCAGTCTCGCACCTCGGACACCAGTTTACGACCATCTTCTTTTTCTCAAGCAAACCTTTTTCGTAAGCCATCTTGACCGTCCACCAAGCCGAGTTTATGTACTCCGCTTTTATCGTCATGTAGGGATTTTCCCAATCCATCCACACGCCAAGAGATTTGAATTGTTCTGTCATAGCCTCTTTGTTCTTCAGAGCGTAATCCATGCACATTTTCACGAACTTGTCTATTCCGAACTCTTCGATCTCCTTCTTCTCTTTTATTCCGAGCTCTTGTTCAACCTTCACTTCTATCGGCAACCCGTGCATGTCCCATCCGGGGCGATCAGTCACTTTGAACCCTTTCATTCTTTTATAACGCAGAACGGTGTCTTTTATCACCTTATTCCAAGCTGTACCGAGGTGAATTCTTCCGGTAGTATAAGGAGGACCGTCAACAAAGAAAAAGGGCTTATCCCCCCTTTCTTTAACTTTTTCGTAAATCTTATTTTTTTCCCAGAACTCTCTGACGAACTTCTCCACTTCTCTGTGAGAGTACACGCCGGTGAATTGCATAGGTTAAGGAGAAATATGTGGGTTAAAATAGTTTATTCAAAGTGTATTTACTCTCTCCAAGTCCAAGCTCTTCGGCGTAGCTTATGAGCCTTTTTGGAGAAGTCCATTCCCAGTATTTTTCTTTTAACAAAGCTTTTTCAAAGTTTTTCTCGCTTTCGTAAGCGTCAAGACTTGCCTTATCGACGGAGACTATGTCTTTAGAGGCGAAAATCCCTATATCCGGGATCACTGGAACTCCGCTGTAGGGATGACAGTCGCAGTGGGGAGTGACGTCGAGGACGAAGTTTAGATAAGCGAAGTTCTCCTTTCCGACGGTATCTATGACGGCTTTAGCAGCCTCGACGATTCTCTCCGCTATGTCACCTCCAACGAGCCAAGGGGCTATTATTACAGCTTTTGTTTCGCAAACCTCTCCGCAACCGGCGCATTTGACGCACTTCTCAAGATTTATCTCGTAGTTCTCTATTGCATCCACCGGACAAACTTCCAAGCATTTATCGCACTTTACACATTTCTCCTTGTCTATCCTTGGAGGATTCGCAACGTGGATGTCATACTTGGTCGTTTTTGTTACGCAGCCAACTCCGATGTTTTTCAGACTCCCTCCAACTCCAGCTCTGAAGTGGAGCTTGAAATGTGTAGCAACAACGACGAAATCGGCTTCAGCTATGGCTTTAGCTACGAATACCTCCTTGAGGTGTTTGCCGTTAACGTTAACTCTTACCCCATCCAAGCCGATGAGACCGTCGGCTATTATTACCGGCGCAGCCAAAGTTTGCTGGGTATAGCCGTTTTCTTCTGCTATCGTTAGCCTTCCCGTGGCGAAGCTTCTGTCCTTGGTCATCCCCAAGCCGGTAGTTTCAGTTACAAAGGGTTTTCCTCCCCTCTCCTTGACCTTCTCAGCTATCTTCCTAAGAAAAACTGATCTAAGCGTTTTCGTCGTGCCGAAATCTCCGAAGTGGGTCTTTATCGCCACCAAGTCTCCAGAAGATATTCCGTCAAGGATTCCGCTTTCATCTATTAATCTATCGAGTTTGTAAACGAGGCTCTGTTCTGGCTGATACCATTTTTCCAACTCCGTCACTGGTGCTTCTGCGGAAACGAAGAACACTTCGCTCATAAGCTAAGAGTGGATTTTTGAGCCTAAAAATGTTTGTTTTGGAGGAACATTTATCTATTTTTGAGGAGAGTGTAGAACGATGTACATCCTCTGTAGAGTTTGCGGCAACGATACTTTCAGAATTACCGTAGAAATGGTTGCGGAATGTACGAGCTGTGGAGCAAAGTTTAGTCTTGGGAAGCCGATAGATAAGCTCCCCAAGCCTGATGACATCGAGCCTTTCAGATTTCTAAAAGATTTTTAGCAGCGGAGATTACTTGCGAACATGATCAAAATCGACGGAAGTTATGGAGAGGGAGGGGGACAGATTTTAAGAACTGCAATAGCCCTTTCATGCTTAACCGGAGAGGCTGTGGAGATTTACAACATCCGAGCCAAAAGACCCAAACCCGGATTGATGGCTCAGCACCTTAAGGGAATAGAGGCAGCGAAGAGGATAAGCAACGCAGACGTTGAAGGATTGAAAATTGGATCTACAAGGGTTGTTTTCAAGCCTAAGAGTTTGAAGGGAGGAAATTTTAGGATAGACATCGGCACGGCTGGAAGCGTTACATTAATTCTTCAGACCGTCCTTCTTCCTTCTCTGGCTGCGGACAAAGAAACAACTCTGGAAATTAGAGGAGGGACTGACGTCAACTGGAGTCCGACGGTAGATTACTTCATGAACGTCACCCTTCCAGCTCTCAGGGAGCTTGGCGTAGAGGCGGAGTTTAAGCTGATCAAGCGAGGGTACTATCCGAAGGGTGGAGGGGAGGTTAGGGTAGAAATAGTTCCGTCGAAACTCCTCGGAAAAAGTTTTGAAAGGAAAGATTGCGATAGAATTTTCGGAATCTCTCACGCTTCAAATTTGCCCGAACATGTGCCAAGGAGACAGGCTGAAGCAGCTAAAAGGGTCTTGAAAGAAGCGGGATTTGATGCGGATATAAAAATTGAGGTTAGGAGGGAGTTTTCGACCGGAAGCGGAATCACTCTGTGGTGCGGATACAAAGGCGGATCTTCTCTTGGAGAGAAGGGTAAGAGGGCGGAAATTGTTGGTGAAGAAGCTGCAAGAGAAATTTTGAGCGAGTTATCGACGAACTTCGCTTTCGATAAGCATTTAGCCGACCAAATCATGGCTTTCGCTGCCGTGGCGAAGGGAGAGACCTTTTACACGACCTCTCAGATAACCATGCATGCTGTTAGCAACAAATACGTTATAGAAAAGTTTTTTGGAGAGTGTATAGAATTTAAAGAGAACTCTGTAAGGATTTACGGAAACAGCATCCTCTTTTGAATCTGGGTTTATTATTTTTAACATTCATTATAAATTTAACCTTTAAAGTATATTTTGAAAGTTCGAAAAGTTTTAAATTTGTCATCTTTAATCAAAAACAACCTATCGAAGAATTTAGGGGTAAAGTATTTTAGTGGGTGATGTGCGTGAGGCTTGGCAGAAGGAGCTTTGTGAAAGCTCTAACGACTCTTGGAGCTACCGCTTTTCTCTCGAAGTACAAGAACTTTATCGTTGAAGCTTTTGAGGAAGCTAAAAGTAACGACGTAAAGCTCGTCTGGCTTCAAGGGCAGAGCGACTCAGCTTGTACGGTCTCGTTACTCCAAGCGGCAGATCCGGATTTGTACGACGCTGTTGAAGAGTTAAAGGTTGGAATTTACTTCCACCCAACGGTAATGCCGGATTTTGGAGAGAAGGCTATAAAAGTTCTTGAGGAGATAGATCCCGATGTTCTCGTTTTGGAGGGAAGTATTCCAACTGGAGAAATGGAAGTTGCCTGTACATTTGGTGAAAGAAACGGAAAACCGGTAACTCTTGTTGAGTGGTTAAACGAGCTAATCCCGAGAACGAAAGTTGCCGTAGTCGGATTTGGTAGCTGCGCAACTTACGGAGGAATTCCTGCGGCTAAGGATTTCGAAGGAAAGAGTCCGACGAATGCAGTTGGACTCTATCAGTTTTTGAGGAATAAAAAGCCAGCGGTGCCAGTAGTACTTCTCCCCGGATGCCCGGGGCATCCCGACTGGCTCCTTGTTACCTTGGCAGCAGTTTTACTCGGAATTAACGTGGAGTTGGATGACTACTGGAGACCGAAGTGGTTCTTCTCTCAGCTAATCCACGACAACTGCGCAAGAAGAGGATTTTACGATGAAGGGTGGTTTGCTAAGAGCTTCAAGGAAAGCGATATGAAATACGAAACCTGCCTGTTCAAACTCGGATGCAGAGGTCCTATGACTTACGCTGCTTGCAGCGAAACCAAGTGGAACGGTGG
>NZ_WANY01000126.1:0-3472 GCF_015521575.1 Ferroglobus sp. | reverse complement strand
TCCATCTCCTCAATCTCGGCTTTCTTAGCTATTAACTCCCATGCTTTGATGTAGGAACATTTGATTTCCTCAGCCTTAACGGTGGTTCCAGCGACAATTTTTTCAGCCTCTATCGATTTGGCAATTATAGATTTTTTGACGTTTATTTTTCTCGCTTTTATTCTCTCAGCCTCCACATACCACTCCGCCTCAATCTCGTTTGCGAAGATTTCTCGAGCTTTTATGAAACCTCCCGCAGAGACTACTCCGGCTTTTATGTAACTGTACGAAAAGACGTGCTTAACTGCTCTTATTTTTTCAGCCTGTATGAAAGAATCGACTTCAAGGCTTACGCCCTCTATTTTTTCAGCCTTAACGAAACCTCTAACCTTGCACGGATTCTCAAATCTGATTGCTTTATAGCTGAGATTTCCCTCCACGACCTTCTCATCAACAACCAACGTATCTCCCTTAACGTACACATAAATAATCGGAAGTAAAATTTAAGAGGTTTGCTGCAATTTTTCAGCCATGGGAATTTTCGGAACCCGCGCCGGGTACTTCTCAGATTTAAGCCTTATCCTTGAATTCCTCGTAACTTTCGCCTTCTTCTCCGGCTACTACTTTGCAAGAAAGAGAAGGATTTCGATGCACTACAGAACGATGCTTTCAGCCTTCATCCTTGACGTTTCGTTTATGGTTAGCTACATGATAAAATCGCTGATTGAGGGAAGAACGGAGTTCCTCGGGCCAGAATTCGTTAAGATATACGTATACCTACCAACAGTAATTTTCCACTCGATAATCTCCCTGGTTGTGCTGTTTCTTGCAGCATACATGATCTACCACGGATTTAAAAACACCGAAAAGATAAACGGAAGAAAAATGATTGAAAAAGAAAAGGAGAGACACCACAAAATTGGAAAAATAACCCTCGTCACGTGGTTTTTGTCTTTCCTCTCTGGATTGGCTGTCTATTACCTCCTCTACGTTTTTTAATTACTCCCCGTACTCCTCTATTATGTCCTTCAGATAGATTTTGTGCTGACCGAGTTTTCCTCCGTAGTTTCCGGCTGAGAGCTTTACAACTCCGTCAACCCTGCTTGCAACCTCTAAGCAAACGTACATGGCTTTTTTAACAGCTTCGAGGCTTACTCCGTTGATGACGATCTCCGGAATGCTTTTAACACCCTCTGGAACTTTAGAATCCGGAATTTTTCCTTTGAGAGTTGGACAGTAGTAGTGATTAGTCGTAGGCCCTATCTCCGGATACTTCGTCTCCGGCTTGCTGCCAGCGGAGCAAATATATCGAAGGAAGTAATCACTCCTTCCATGTTTTTCAAAGCCTCTACAGCCGCTTCCCCAGCCTCCAAAGCAGCTTCTTCGCTTTCGCAGAAGAACCAGACGTTTCCTCCGGCGATTCCTTCAGCGTAGCCAAGATACCTTTCTATTATGAATTCCCCGAACATTATCGGAACTCTTATAACCTTCCTTCCCCACATCTCCTCCTCCCATTCGTATCCGTCCCCGCACCTACCGACGTTTATCTCAGCGTCAATGTAGTTCTCGCTTTGAGTAGCGTTGAACAGCCTCGTTGTCGGAACTACAAGAATGCCCTGCCTTATCCTCTTTCCAAGCTCCCTCATCAACACATCTTTGAAATTCTTGGTCTTCTGAACCCAGATTTGAATTATCGCTCCCTGCCTTCCGTCGGGTGTTTCTTCTGGAGAGACGAATCTTTCAACTCCCCCTTCCGATTCGCCGAACACTGTCGAAGGCAACGCTGTTGAGCCGTAAGCTGCTTTCTTCAAAAGCCATTTGTGTTTGGCTGTTATCAACAATCGAGAATAGATTCCATCGAAAGCTTCGCAGTAGGTGTCTTCTACGGGAACACCATTTAACTCCAGCTTCATGTTTGTAAGTTGAAAAAGAAAATATAAAGGTTTAGTTGAAACTCACTCTTCAACTTCTCCAGTTCTAATCCTCACCGATTTTTCCACAGGAATGATGAATATCTTCCCATCTCCATGCTTTCCAGTTCTTGCAGCTTTTTGAATCACTTTAACGATCTCGTCAACTTTCTCATCCTCCAGCACGATCTCAAGCTTGAGCTTCTGAATGAGATCAACCCTTATCGTTCTGCCTCTGAACTGAAGCTCTATCCCCCTCTGCAAACCTCTCCCCTTTACTTCGGTCACCGTCAATCCGATAACTCCGTTTTCGATCAGAGCTTTTTCGACGCTTTCAAACCTCTCCGGTCTAATTATCGCTTCGATTTTCTTCATCCTATCACCTCACGAGTAAGCCATTTCTCCATGCTGGGAGATGTCCAAGCCCACGTACTCCTCTTCTTCACTCACCCTCAGTCCAATCACAGCATCAACGACCTTGGCTATCATGTAGGTGACGACGAAAGCGTAGACTATCGCTGAAAACGCTCCAATTAGCTGAGCGACGAATTGCCAGTAGTTTCCGAGCAAAAGACCTTCAGCGTTAACGCTTGCGAAGATCCCAGTTGCTATTGCACCCCACAATCCGCCGATTCCGTGGATTGCCCAAGCGTCGAGGCTTTCGTCTATCCCCCTCTTCACCCTGAAAACCATCGCATAGTAGCAGAGAACTCCAGCGACAAAGCCTATGATTACTGCTGAAGCTGGCGTTACAAAACCGGCTGCAGGAGTTATAGCTACCAATCCAGCTATAGCGCCGCTCACAATACCCAGAGACCCCGGTCTTCCATGATAGCCGCTAATTAAAGTCCAGGAAAAAGCCCCGGCTGAAGCTGCTAAGTTCGTAACTATCAGAGCGTTTGCAGCTATTTCATCAGCCGCCAAGGCACTTCCGGCATTAAAGCCGAACCATCCGAACCAGAGTAAAGCTGCTCCAAGCAAGGTCATCGGCACATTATGAGCTTCGATATCGTGCTCTCCAAAACCGATTCTTTTCCCTATCACAAGAGTCAGAGCCAACGCTGAGAAGCCGGAGCTTATGTGGACTACCGTCCCTCCAGCAAAGTCCAAAGCTCCGAGATCTGCAAGCCACCCGTTCCCCCACACCCAGTGAGCGAGGGGACTGTAGACTAAGGTAACCCACAGAAATCCGAAGATGAGAAAGGAAGAAAACTTTACTCTCTCCGCCATCGCCGAGGTTAGTATCGCAAGGGTAACGGCAGCAAACATGAGCTGAAAGATTACGAAAGCATAGTCTCCCATTTCCACGTTGAGCAATCCTGCCATGCTCAAATCTCCCACAATTCCAGCTATCGACTCCGAAAAGGCAAGGGAGTAGCCTACGAGAAACCACTGCAAGCTTGCCAAGAGCAGTGCAGCAAAGCTTAAAGAGATCATGTTAACAGCGTTCTTCTTCCTCACCATCCCAGCGTAGAACAAACCGACTCCGGGCACCATCAGCATCACTAAGGCAGTCGCTACCATTAACCAAGCCAGATCTCCAGACTCCATGCTACGAGAAACCAGCTGCCTTATTTAAATAT
>NZ_WANY01000125.1:0-4548 GCF_015521575.1 Ferroglobus sp. | reverse complement strand
TTGGAAGACGACATGACAATTAGCCTTTTTCCGGACAAATACGGTTCGCTTATGCTGAGGAAAATGCTTGAAGAAAAAGGGGAGGATGTTAAAATCATCGTTGGAGGGTGGATAACCGCTCCTTATGGAACAAGGTTGATAGAGCCGGGAAGGGTCGACTGCATGATAAGAGCTTACAGGCTCAGAGGAGACACTCTGCCCTCTTCCGACTGGAAAAAGTTTTACAAAAAGCAAAAGGATTTGCCAATACTTACAACCGCAAAAATAGAGCAGGCTGATACAGTTTTGGGAGTTGGGCTCGAAAATCCGAATCCCATCGTTCACGTTCCGGGGTCTGTTCTAAACGTTGGAGCGATGGAAGTATCCCAGAGAGAAGGAGTGCTCGGAGTGAAGAAGGGAGAGTGGTCTCTATACAAACACGGAATGAGTCCGGCAGTTGTAAGGGTTATCGAAAAGTACTACGAGGAGGTGAAGGAAATCGCAAAAGCTATAGGAATCAGTTTGATCGAATATTCCAAAGAGCAGTTCTACCACAAGCATACGATAATGAAGGAGAGCTTCATAGCTCCATTCTACGAAGCTTCTCCGATAATGGGGATAAAGGGTCCGCTGAGCGTGGAAGACCGATACTTCACAGAAGACATTCCAGTTGGAGCCGTAACGGCATGGAGGCTCGCCAAAAAATTCGGAGTAGACGTGCCGACGATAGAATCGCTCATCCACCTTGGCTCCATAATATGCCAGAGAGATTTCTTCAAGGAAGGTAGAAAGCTTGAAGATTACGGAATAGAAAGCATGTCAAAAGAGAAACTTTTAAACTACCTTAGAGGTGAGTAAAACCAAAATTTTTGAAGTTCTACACTTGACAAAAATTTTTTAAGAACTTAATGAAAGATAATTACAGTCTTTGAGGAGGTGAAGTTGTGAGAACTCTCAGCATTTTAATGATTGTCGCAGTGCTGTTGGCAGCGTTTACCTTCGGATGCGCGGAGGAAAAGGAAAAGGAGCCGATAAAAATAGGCGTTCTCGCACCTCTAACAGGCGCTCCCGCAAGAGCGGGAAATGCGATGGCTAACGCAGCGAAAATGGCTGAAGAAGACATTAACAAGAAAGGTGGTCTGTTGGGAAGACCTGTTAAAATAATCGTTTACGACACAGAGGACAAGCCAGAAACCGGAAAGCTTGTGGCTGAAAGGGCAATTCTCCAAGATAAGGTTGTTGCTTTGGCTGGAATTTTCAGGAGCGAGGTTGCGATGGTGGTGGCTGAGGTGGCTGCAGACAACAAAGTGCCGTTGATAGTCAGCACAGCCCAAACTCCTGCTTATGCGAAGCTTGTTGAGAAAGATTACGAGAGGTACAAGTACCTATTCCGATCAACAACCAACGCAACCATCCTTGGCAATCAGCTCACGAACTTCATAATGGACTACTTAGCTCCTAAGTACGGGGTTAAAAAAATAGCCTTTCTGACGGAAGACGTTCTCTGGGCAAGAGGGCTGACGAAGATAGAGACTGAAAGGTTAAAGGCAAGAGGTTTCGAGGTTAAAAGCTGGCTTGTACCATTAGGAGTTACGGAGCTTCCAGAAATGAAGGAAATGGAAGAGTGGGGGGCTGACGTCATCTTCCCGGTGTTCTCCTCCGATAACGGATACCTCGTCACGAAGACTTGGAAGGATTTAAAGATAAACGCAATACTCCTTGGAGTTAACAATCCGATAGCGAGTCCAGAAGCTTGGGAGAAAACCGAAGGGAGATGTGAATACGAAACCACTGCTTTTGCGAGCGTTGTCATAAAGTATCCAGTCACCGACGAAGTGGTGCCTTGGGCGGAGAGGTACATCAGCAAGTACGGAGTTGAAGGAATAAATCAAGCAGCCGACGTTTATGAGTCCCTGCAAGTTTTGTTCCAAGCTATAGAGAAGGCTGGAACGACTGATGCTGACAAACTCGTTGAAGTCCTTGAGAATAACGAGTTTGAGGTGTTGAGAGGGAAGATAAAATTCAGCAAGAAGAATCACGACCACATGGCTTGGCTCGGGCCGCCCTACAAGATTGAATCTCCTCTCGGCGGACCGATCGGACAGTGGCAGCTCGTTGATGGTGAGCCAAAGGTTGTTGTCGTCTGGCCCGAGGGGGTTGGAAATCCAGATGACTGGAAGATGCCTCCGTGGGTGAAGATAGAGTAAGGATCAACTATGAATCCCTCAATTTTTTTCGATGGAATTTTTATAGGCTCGATATTTGCCGTCGCCACCATTGGTCTGTCGTTTTTCTACACAACCACCGGCGTTTTCAATTTCGCCCACGGAGCTTTGCTTATGCTCGGAGGATATCTAACTTACACGGCACTAACCTACCTCAAACTGCCGCTGGTTTTTGCTGCAATTTTCAGCGTTCTTCTTGTTGCATCTTTCATGACGGCTTTCTACTACCTCTCCCTTCTACCGATAAGAAAGCAGCACATAACTTCCATAATCATAACGCTCGCCCTCCTTTTGATGCTCGAAAGGCTTATAACGGTGCTCTACGGTCCTTGGGGGCTTCCTTTTCCGACGTTTTTCCCCGGAGTGGTGAAATTAGCCGGAGTAGAAGTTAGTCTGCAAAAGATTTACGTAACGGTATCGAACTTCTTAGTCATCTTCGTTTTCTGGCTTTTGATTTCGAAGACATGGATCGGACTCGGAATTCGAGCGACGATAGACAACGAGGACGTGGCTGAAGCTCTCGGAATTAACGCAAGCAGAATGCATTTGCTCAGCGTTTTCATTTCTTCAGCGATAACAGCGTTCGGAGGGATAAATATAGCTGCAACACTCTTCCTTTCTCCCATCCTCATGTCACAGATGAACGTCGTAGCAATAACGGTCTCCATATTAGCCGGGCTTGGAAGCGTTTGGGGGGTGATTCCAGCAGCATTCATCCTCGGCTTTGCTGACGTTATTGGAGCAACGATCTTCGGCGGGTGGTTTAGGTTCGTAAGCATGACGCTTGTGGTCATATTGGTTCTCATAGTTAGACCGAGGGGAATATTCGGTCAGATGGAGAGAATAGTATGAGAGCCAAGTTCGTGCTGATAGCTTTATTATTGGCAGCCTACGCCGCTTATCCGCTTATTTCAGGAGACAGCTACATCATGAGGGTACTGATACTCGTTCACATCTTCGCAATATTAGCGGCGAGTCTCGACCTCATAGTGGGCTACACCGGACAGCTCACAGCCGGACACACAGCCATATGGGGATGGGGAGCGTACTTTGCAGCTTGGTCGATCTTGTATTTCAACTTCCCTCCGGCGGCATCTCTGCTTGTATCAGCAGTCGTCGGAGCTCTTCTTGGCTTCGGAATCGGAATTCTTTGCCTGAGATTCAAGTATTTGCTGTTAACGCTCGTTACGTTTGCAATTCTTATTCTCTCCTACGCCATAGCCAGACAGTTCACATCCATTACCGGCGGAGAACTCGGAATTCACGGAATTCCAAAACTTTCGGACAACATCCTCGTAATATTCTACGTGAGCTTCGCAGCCTTGATAGCCACGATAGCTATACTTCTCGCAATAACTAAGTCTGAGATCGGGCTGAGAATGAGAGCTATAAAAGACAGCGAGGAGGGAGCGAAGGTTCTTGGCGTGGATGTTGTGAAATACAAAGTCCTCGCAAACGTTATAGGCTCGACTTTTGCCGGCTTCGCTGGAGGACTCTACACGACGTACATGGGAAGCGTCGGCTCGACAAACTTCTACGTGGATCACCTGCTTAGACTGATTCTCATGTGGGGGATAGGTGGTGGAGGAAGTATAATAGGGCCGGCAATCGGAGCTTACATTGTAATGCTACTCTCTGAGTACCTAAGGGTTATAGAGGAGTACCGCCTGATACTTTTCGGAGCTGCTTTGATAGTGATACTCAGAGTTTTTCCTTCGGGAGTTTATGGCATCATAAAAAAGGTTCTGGGAGGGGAGTGACATGGAAGCGCTCAGAGTTTCAAATCTCGTCAAGAGGTTCGAAGGTGTTGTGGCTGTGAACAACGTCAGCTTTTCGGTGGAAAAGGGAGAAGTAGTTGGAATCATCGGACCAAACGGAAGCGGGAAGACCACGCTACTAAACCTCATCTCCGGACTTATCAAGCCGGATGAGGGAGAAGTGTACATTAAGGGGGAAGCCGTGGATCCCAAGCCCCACGAGATAGCTTTGAAAGGAGTGGGAAGAACTTTTCAGATCCCGAAGCTGTTCCACACAATGACAGTCTTAGAAAACATGCTTGTCCCTGTCGTGGAAGACGAAAATAAAAGGAAAAAAGCAGAGGAGCTTTTGAAGTTCTTCGAACTGTATCATTTGAAGGACGAACTTGCTGGAAACTTGAGTGGAGGGCAGCAGAAGTTACTTGAAATCGCCAGAGTCATGATGCTCGATCCGAGCATTTTGCTCATGGACGAACCTTTTGCTGGCGTGCATTACAAAATCGTTAATAGGATAGTGGATCACATTAAAGAGCTCAGAGGAGAAAAGACTTTCCTGATCGTGAGCCACGACATGCACACGATCTTCG
>NZ_WANY01000124.1:0-5108 GCF_015521575.1 Ferroglobus sp. | reverse complement strand
TTATCAAGTTGTAACTGAAGCTGTTCGCTATAGCTGAAGCAGTTTTGATCGAACAAGGAATTACGATCATGCCGTCGTGCTTGAAACTTCCACTTGCGATCGGAGCCGTGAAATCCATGTAGTCGTAGCAGAAATCTGCCAATCCTTCAACGTAATCTACACTGTATTCCGTCTCTATCTCTATGTTCTCCTTAGCAGCAGGAGAAATTATGAGATGCGTTTCCACATCCGTTTTATTCAAGTATTCGAGGAGTCTTATTCCGTAAATCTGCCCGGATGCTCCGGTTAAAGCTACAACGATCCTCATTTCCCAAACGCCTCCTCAAACTCCTTCATCCTCAACTTGTATTTTTGAATTTTTCCCGTGGCAGTTCTCGGTAGCTCTTTAACGAAAACCCATTTTTCTGGAATTTCGAAACCTTTCAATCCCTGCTTCCTCAAAAAGTCCTTTACATCCTTCACGACATTTTTGTCGTATCCTTTCCTGAGAACCACGTAGGCTGCAACAACCTCAAGCTTCTTCTCGTTAAATCCCTGCACGACAGCGCATTCCTCTATCGCCGGATGCTTTAGTAAAGCGTTCTCGACTTTAACCGGAGAAACCCAGAGCCCTCTCGTTTTTATTAAGTCGTCGGCTCTTCCATAATATCTGTAAAATTTACCCTCTCTGACGAAGGTATCTCCCGTGTCGTACCATTCTCCAAGAAAGGTCTTCTTCGTTTTGTCGTGTTTTTCCCAGTAAAAAGCAGCCACCGAATCGCCCTTAATTAAAAGCTTTCCCGGAACGCCATCTTTGACTATTTCGTTCCCCTCTTCATCAACGAGCTTGACTTCCCACCCGGGCATAACGACTCCGGTGTAGCCGGGCTTAACTTTTCCCGGATAATGCCCAATGAAAGCGTACAAAGCCTCAGTAGATCCTATATGCTCCACTATCTCAACTCCGAATTTCTCTTTGAATTTGTACCACACCGCCTCGGGCAAAGGTTCTCCACCACTTACGGCAATTCTCAGTTTATGTTTTACCTCCCTCTCGATCTCCGCAAGCCTCGCGTAAAAAGATGGCACGGTGAACAGAACCGTCACTCCGTATTTTTCCAAGATTTCAACTGCTCTTTCCGGATTGGGTCTTTCCGGATCCACCACCGCTGTTGCTCCGAAGTACAGGCTTCCGTAACCACAACTTCCGAGTCCGTAGGCGAAGAAGAGCTTGCTAACGGAATAACAGATGTCTTCGCTCGATATTCCCAAAACCCTTCTGTGATAACTTTCGCAAACAAAGATTGGATCGTGCTGTAAATGAACAACCCCCTTCGGTTTTCCGGTCGTTCCAGAGCTGTAAAGCCAAAACGCCATCGAATCTTTGCTGAGCTTCAGAGGTTCGAAGTTTTCCGGTTGATTTTTAATCATCCTCTTCAGATCTTCCTCATCGAAAACAGCCTTCAAAAACTTAGATTTTTCAGCCGCTTTCAAAGCCTCTTCAAACTTGCTGAAAATAAACGCGTATTTCGCCCGAGAATCTTCGAAATAATAAGCGTAATCCTCCTCAAAAAGGTAAGTGTTAACGGGTATCGGAATCGCTCCGAGCTTTATGGCTCCGTAAAAGGACAGGTAAAATTCAATCGAGTCTGGAAGGACTATTAAAACTCTATCGTCGAAACTCATCCCTTCATAAGCAAGTGCGTTGGCGGTTTTGTTCGTCAAAGCCTTCAACTCGTTAAAACTCACCTTTCCTTCGTCTATTCCCATTTCCTTACTCCCGACGCAAATCACAGCAATCTTCTCTCCGTATCTCTCCGCATTTCTGTCAACAACCCACTCCGCCAGATTCATTCTTTCCGGAAACTTCACCTCCACCTTTTCTCCCGCATCCGGCATTTTCGACACCCTAAAATATCTCCTTAAGCTCTGAAAAATGCTTGATTACGTAGTCAGCTTTATCAGAGGGGTTTCCCTTCCTTGCGTAGTGCACGGTTATGAATCCGTACTTCTTAGCCATTTCAACATCCTTTACGGGATGATCTCCGACCATCACAGCCTCGGAAACTTCAATTCCTCTTTTTTCTAAATCTTCCCTCAACTTTTCGTAAATGCTTCCGTCCTCTTTGGAGACTCCCTTAAAGCTCTCATCAATTTCTCCACTCTCTCTAACAACACCAACTGGAGAGTAGATGTTGGAGAAGAAGTATCTTAAGTTGTAGGTGTTCAGGAAGTTAATTATAACATTCACGGCGCTCATGTCGGAGACTACGTCGAGGACGTATTTTTTTGACTTGAGATAACGCAAAGCGTCTTCAACCCCGTCGGCTGGCTTTAACAATTTGATCTCAACCTCGTAATACCTCTTCATCAAACACGGATTGTTTTCAAGAACTTTTTCCTCAACTTCATGCCTTCCTTTTTCGTGGAGCCTTCTAAAATCTCCGTACTTTTCGATCAACTCCTTGTAAAGTTTCACCTTCTCTTCTATTATCCCCGGTCTTTCTTTTTCCTCATCTATGAAAACCGCCGCCATCCAATACTCTACCTTTCTGTTCGAAGAATCCATCAAACACTGCCCGTAATCAAAGCCGATCCACTTAACCAAAAAGTACCACCTCCAAAAAGGAAAAGAAAGTTACTCTGGCTTCCAGTCGAAGCCGAGCTCCTCCCACCTCTGCTTCAGCTTCTCCACGGTTTCTTTATCGAGTTCGATAACCTGCGGCTTCCTCTCCCACTCGTATGGCGTCGTCGCATCTATCAAAATCCTCGAAACGAGCAGCCTTCTGTCGTACCAGTCCTTGTATATCGGCAAAGAAGGGTCGAGCGGTGTTGATCTACCCTTCTTTATTATCTCCGTATCTTCAATTGGGTTGTACCTCATAGACAACGCCCACCAAACCCTCGGCAAGTCATCAGCTCTGATATCCTCATCCACAACTATAACACCCTTCATTCCGTAGTTTCCAACGACCGTGGCGAAAGCTGCTAATCCAGCGTGCCTTCCGTGTCCGGGGTACATCTGCTTTATCGAGATTATCGCCCAGAACCTTCCCCCGCTTTCGGGTAGTATGTATACTGACTGAATTCCCGGAACTCCGACTTGCTCAAGCTGCGTCCAAAGCTCGGCAGTTCTGTTTATTGACTGAATCATGTGCGTATCCGTTACCGGTCTTCCGACTGTGGTTGCCCAGAATATTGGATCGTTTCTGTGCATTATTCTCTCTACTCTAAGCCAAGGCTTCGGAAATTCCTCCTTGGCTTTCCCCGAGTAATAGCCCGTGTATTCTCCAAAAGGTCCCTCAGGTTTCCACTCTTTTTCATCAACAGGGATAAATCCTTCCACAACTATCTCAGCTCTTGCATCAATAGGTAAGCCAGTTAAGTCGCTTTCGATAACCTCTATAGGCTCACCCTGCAGTGCTCCGATTATCTCATACTCGCTCGTTCCGTATTCAACGAGGGTGCTTCCCGTTAGGAAGCCGAGAGGAGTTCCACCTATTACGGCTGCAGCCGGCATCTCTTTTTCTCCCATCTCTCTGTATTTCTGCATCATAACATCAGCATCTTTTCCCTTCAAAATTTGAACTCCAAGGCTTTTCTCGTCGAGAACCATCATTCTGTAGGTGCCAAGATTCACCCATTCTTTCCCCTTCTCCGGATCTCGGGTTAATAGGTAGACAGCTGTGCCGAAGTACCTCCCTCCGTCTTGGGGGTAAAACTGCGGCACTGGAAAATCGAGCAAATTGATTTTGTCCCCCTCAACTACATTCTCCATAACCGGACCATCGCTAACCTTCTTCGGAGGAATTTTCCCTCCCTTCGTAACTCTCGTCATCCATTCTCTCGCTATATCAACGACCCCGGCGCTTCTATCCATTCCCAGAGCTATCGCAACCCTTTTTGGAGTTGTGAACGCTGAAGTGAATACCTTACTCCCCCTCTTCTCTCCCGGCTTGTAGTCCTTTATATTCTCGAAGAGTAAAGCCGGACCACCCCTTTCTTCATTCAGCTTTGCTATGTGCGACAGCTCAAGATTCCAGTCAACTTCCGCTTTTATTCTCTTCAACTCTCCCTCCTTATCAAGTATTTCAATGAAAGCCCTCAAATCTCTCGGTATCGGATACTTTACTCCAAAGTAGTCCTTCTTTTCTATAAACTCTCCCATCCTACCACCTAAAAACTACCGTAATGTTTAATGTAGATAAAACTGTGTCAAATTTTCAATTTTACAGATTTAGCTTGGGAGTTTCCATAACCAACATTTAATTTAAATGGGGGCTGGTGGAAAGGTTTAAGTAATGCTTTGAATTTCAATACATTGTAATGCAGGAATATAAGTCACGGTTGACAAACATTCTGGAAGATCTGGGTTTGAGTAAGACGGAGGCTGAGATATATCTGCTCCTACTGAAGAGATCGGGAGCTTCAGTAAGCGAGTTAGCCAAAGAAGTCGGATTGACCAGACAGAGAATCTACGACATCCTGGAAAATTTGAGTGAAAAAGGGCTAATCTACGTTTCCGCGCAAAAGCCGAGGAGATACTATGCCGTATCTCCGGAAGTTGCTACTTCGATGCTCATAAGGGATGTTGAAAAAAGGTTGTATAATTTGTTCAAATTGAGGGAGGAATTTCTTAACATTGTAAGGTCGATAGGCGTGAAGGGAAACGTATCGAACACGATCTCCTACGAAGTGACTGGAAGAAGAGTGTTGATAAGCACGATTAAAGAGTTCATAAACAAAAGCGATGAAGAGCTCGCCATTGCCGCCACAAGCAACGAATCTATTAGGATAGTTTACGAGTACAAGCCCGAGATATTCGAAGCAAGTGAAAGAGGAGTGAAAATCTATCTGCTCGCCCCCCTCAGCGAGCTTCCGAGAGATATAGTAGAGACATTAAACAAGGTAGCTATCTGCTCGGAATTCAAATCTTCCGCGAGAATGTACGTTAGGGACTGCGAAGAGGCGATAATAATGCCTTCAGAAGGTAGCTTAAAAGAGAGAAGGTGGTACGACGAAGCTGTGGTTTTGAAGAACAAGGACATATCGAGGGCGATAAGAGATTTAATCTTGTCAAGATTCGATGAACTCCCTAACTAATTCCGATTCCAGCAGGAACTCTTTTC
>NZ_WANY01000123.1:0-7441 GCF_015521575.1 Ferroglobus sp. | reverse complement strand
AGTTGCAGCAATTATCGTAAGAATTACCGCCGCAAAAAATGTGTCGTAAGTACTGTTGCAGCTTTCAGCCAAGTATGGGAATGTATAGGGGATTAAAACAAGAGGAGAGCATGTTATTGAGGCGTGAAGCGGTGGTATAGCTACCAAAATCAGAGTCACGGTAAAAATTTTCATTTTCTTCAAATTTTCGGGAAATAGGAAGAGGGTAAGCGAAAAGGTTGTCCAGCAAGCAGAAACAAGAAGAGGATTCCATGGATAACGATAGTCAAAAAAAAGCTGCTAAAGCCGAAAAAACAGAAATTACAACAAGAAAAACGCTTCTGTTTTGCATAAAATCGTATCTCAAAATTCGAATGAATGGATAAACAGCAAGCAAAAAGGGAGAAAGATAAAAGAGAATCACGTTAGATACATGTGCAAAAATAAACAAAACGAATTTTGCAGCTGATATCACACTGCCATAAAAAACCGTATATGCTGCAAGAAACCAGCCAGCGAAGAGTGGAAGAAACAACGCTAAGCCAAGGTCGTTTGATAATTCATACCACTTAACATTCATTTCCCCGATAATCTCATGAAGTCTCAGAATGTCTTTAGCTTAATATCCGTGTCTTTTCAATACGGCAATAGCTAAAAGCAGGGTTATAGCTGTTGTTAAAAGCATGATTAACGCAATTTGGAAAAGCTTTTGCTCGTTTAATCCCTTTTCTTTGATTGCAAGATGGACGAAAAGGATTCCAACGATAACTCAAGATTTAAATATCTCCCAATCACCTCATTAAAATATGTCAAAAGACGTTCCTCTTCCGGAAGTTAACATAGGAATGGTCGGTCACGTTGATCACGGGAAAACAACACTTGTTGCTGCTTTAAGCGGAGTTTGGACGGACAGACACAGCGAAGAACTCAAGAGGGGGATTTCGATAAAGCTTGGATATGCTGACGCAACTTTCAGAAAATGCCCTTTGTGCGAACCTCCCGAAGCTTACACAGTTGAGGCTGTTTGTCCAAAACACAACGTCGAGACGGAGATACTTAGAACGGTGAGCTTCGTCGATAGTCCCGGACACGAAACGCTGATGGCAACAATGCTGAGTGGAGCTGCTTTGATGGACGGAGCTGTTTTGGTTATAGCAGCCAACGAGAAATGTCCGAGACCGCAAACAAAGGAGCATTTGATGGCTCTCGAAATAATCGGAGTTGATAAGATCGTAATAGCTCAGAACAAAATCGACATCGTTCCAAAGGAAAGAATTCTCGAAAATTACAGAGAAATCAAGGAGTTTGTTCAAGGAACAATAGCCGAAAACGCTCCGATAATTCCAATCTCCGCTCAACAAAAAGTGAACGTGGATGCCCTCATCGAAGCGATAGAGGAAACGATACCAACTCCGGAAAGAGACCTCTCTTCAGCACCGCTCATGCACATAGCAAGGAGCTTCGACGTGAACAAACCCGGAACTCCTCCGGATAAACTTCTTGGGGGAGTTGTAGGCGGAAGCTTGGCGAGGGGAAAGCTTAGGGTAGGAGACGAGATAGAGATCCGCCCGGGAGTTAAGGATGAAAGAGGTAACTACAATCCGATATACACGGAGGTCGTGAGCATAATGGCTTCAGGAAGGCAAATCGAAGAGGCTACACCCGGAGGACTCATAGGAGTGGCAACAAAGCTCGATCCGTTCTTAACCAAAAGCGACGGGCTTGTAGGCAACGTCCTCGGACATCCAAACGAGCTGCCGGACGTTCTCTACGAATTCACCATGGAGGTTCAACTGCTTGAAAGAGTTGTGGGAACTGAGGAGGAGATTAAAGTCGAGAAGATAAAGATGAACGAGCCTTTGATGCTTGCCGTCGGGACTGCGATAACTCTCGGAGTCGTTACTTCAGCGAGAGACGATGTCGTGGAGGTAAAGCTGAAAAGACCGGTCTGCGCTGAAGTCGGAGATAGGGTGGCTATAAGCAGGAGAGTCGGAACGAGATGGAGGCTGATAGGAGCGGGAAGGATAAAGTAAAATCAGCCGTCTTAGATACGAACGTTCTAATCTACATCTTCACTCAAAAAGTTGATCTCCTCGATCAGCTTCGTGAACTCGGCTTTAAGAAATTTTTAGTCCCAGACAGAGTTTTCGAGGAGTTAAAAAACCTCAGCATTTCTTTAACAGGAAAAGAAAAAAGAGCTGCTAAACTTGCGATAAAGCTTGTAGAAAGCTGCGGAGATTGCGAAATCGTTGAAAGCAATACCGTCGGAACTGATGATGCTCTTTTGCAAGTTGCCAAAAAATTTGGTGCCACGCTAATAACTAACGACAAGAATTTACGTAGAAGAGCTAACGAGGAAGGAATAGAGACCGGGTATTTAAGGGAACTGAAATTCGTGGAGATAGAGGAATTATGAAGAGGAAGGGGAGTAGATTTGAAAGAGAACTTCTCAACCTTTTCTGGGATAACGGTTTTGCAGCTGTAAGAGTAGCTGGAAGCGGTTCCTCTTCCTATCCCTCTCCAGACTTGGTTGTGGGGAACGGAAAAAAGTTTTATGCGCTTGAAGTGAAGATGAGAAAAGAGCTTCCGTTGTACATAAGCGGGGAAAGGCTTAGAGAGCTCGTCATGTTCTCGAATCTCTTTGGAGCAAAGCCGTTAATAGCTTTTAAGCTTCCAAGAAAAAGGTGGAAATTTTTCACCATCTCAGATTTAATAGAGACTGAAAAGGGTTACAAGATCGGAGAGGAGAATTATCATTTAGGAAAGGATTTTGAGGAAATTATAGGAAAATACAAGCAGGAGAGACTTTAAAGTTCCTTGAAAAGTTCAAGGTACATCTTAGCTATCTTCTCTGGACAGTTCTGCTTAACGTAATTTTCAGCCGCTAAAATGTTTTCGGTCACATCCATCGTTCCCTCAAAGATTCCTTTGAGTATTAATTTCAGCTCTCTCAAGTCCTTGTACTTTATCACCTCCTTGCTCAAAAAGGTAACGAACTCTGTATCGGATGTTACAATCGGAGTTAAGGCTCCGAGGCACATTAAAACAGAGCTCGAAACGACAACTTCTCCTTCTTTCACCTCACCCTTCTCTTTGTGAATCAAGCAGACGTCTGATGCGTGCAAGTATTCGTAGATTCTCTCTAACGGAGGTCTTTCCCTTCTAATTTCGACGAATTCGTCTCTCAACTCAAATTTCGATTCCGGGTCGACGAGGAGTAAAAATTTGTAATCTATCACCCTACTGAGATCTTTTAAAGCGGGAAATGCCGGGAGAACGTGCAATTCCGGTTTCCAACCGTAGCTAAGGAGAATTTTTCCCTCATCTATCCCAAGCTTCTTTCTGCTCTTTTCCTTATCTCCTTTAACAAGTGGGCCGGTGGGATAGGGAATTACCCTCAACTTGTCCTTGTATTTCGTCTTTTCCCACTGCTTCACGTACCTCTCATCGAAGCATACCACTGCATCCCACTCGAATTTGTAAAACAGCTCGTTGGTTGGAGGTTTTCTTTCGTGGACAACGTAGACAGTCTTAGCTTTCCTCCTTATTTCAGGGAAAATTTCAAGTAGCTCTTCCACAGGAGTCCATTCAATTCTCTGAGCTATGAATACATCGTAATCGTTTTCGATGAAAGGTTCCGGATCGAAAAACCTTCTTTCATGCTCGACATCGCTGTAACACCTTATAACGTAATCCTCATCCTCCTTGACCCTCCTTATAACGGTGGGGGCGAAAACCACTAACTTATGTCTTTTCGCAAATTCCCTTCCGATTAATTCGGCAAGCAAAGAGACTCCACAAGCGGAGTTCCATCTTGAGAGTATCGCTATCTTCATGGCACCAGTTCGTCGATTAGGTCATTTACATTACAGCTCGCCACGCAGCAAACTTTGTCGGCTCCTCCGTAAAAAACCAAAAGTTCCTCTTCGATTAAGATTGCCCCCGTCGGAAAAACAACGTTCGGAACGTCTCCTTCTCTCTCGTATTCTTTTTCAGGCTCTAAAATCGGCTTGCTCGTCTTCGAAATAACTTTCCATGGCTTTTCCAGATCGAGTAAAGCAGCTCCGGCTCTGTAAACATCCCTCTCATCAACTCCGTGGTAGATTAAAAGCCACCCCTTTTCCGTTTTTATGGGAGGCGGTCCAGCTCCCACCTTCTTTTCCTCCCACTTCTCCTCAGGCTCCAGAACTTTTCTACTTTCCCTGATTACTCCCGGAACGTCAAAAATTGCGAATCTTATCTCTGACTTATTTAAATTTTCGCTCAACCACTTAGCTGGTCGATGTAACGCTGCAAATTTTCCGTTAAACTTCTCAGGGAAAAGGACGAGGTTCCTCTCCTCAGCGTCATGAGGCGTGACTATACCGAGTCTTCTGAAGTTTTCAAAGTCTTTTGTAACAGCTACGGCACACTTGGAGAAAGCCTGCTCAGGCTTTGGAATTCCAAACTTCTTTCTTATCCCGAAAGGAGGGGCTGGTGTTATCGTCGTTACGTAGGTGAAGTAATATTCGCTGTTTATCTGAGTGACTCTCGCATCCTCTATCGACAGTTCCCAAAGCTTCAAATCCGGCTCAAAAACGGGTTTATCTTTCCTCTCAATCAAATTCAGCTCTTTATCAAAAATTGCCAGACCGAGTCTCGAAATGTAATTTACGTATTCTCCAACCGCCCGATAGAAAACGTAGATCTTATCGTCCTTTAAAGCAACTCCGGGATTGAAAGTGGCTAAAGCCTCCCAGTCATCACCTCTCGGCTCTATAATTGGGTTCTTTCTATGCCTTTTCAGTTTCATCAAGAAATACTTGTTGTTCGGATTAAAAACTTTTTAAGAGAAATCTCGAAAGTTTGAAGCGAGTGATACAAAAATGAGATTTACCATTTCTGCAGCAGATATCTGCACTTTTTGAGATCACCAAACTTCGATCGATACTCAGATTACAAAAGGGGATTGTGAAGTTCAAATCCTTTGCGAGGTGTTCAAATCTAAACGGCGGAAATCTTACTTGCACTCCCCGCTCGTAGTATTGATCAGCCCAATTCCAAATCTCGTCCTATTTCATAAACGAGCTCGACAACCTTGCTAAAATTTCGAAAAGCTTAAATTTTTGTCAACCTTTTTGCATTTATGGTTGACTATAAAAAAGTACCGCTCATAATCGCTTCGACTTTGATAATCGCTGCTTCAGCACAAATGAACTTCAAACTCGGTCCAGTTCCCTACACAATGCAGAACTTCGGAGTTATGCTTTCCGGCTTCTTATTAGGAAGACAGGGATTTTTAGCTGTTCTCCTGTATCTCGCTCTTATAGCTCTCGGTTTGCCATTTGCAGCCGGCGGTGGAGGATTGGGAGTCCTTCTTGGTCCAACTTCCGGCTTTCTTTACGGCTTCGTAATCTCCGCTTTTCTCGCGGGAATTTTCAGAGAGATCGTATGGAAGAAGGGAGACAAAAAAGAAGTTGCTCTGCTTTGGCTTTCTACTCTCCTCGCATCCATTCCTATTTACCTGCTCGGCTTTGCGGTATTTTACAAATTCGCACTTTCTAACGAAAAACTTCTTCAATGGGCAAGTAAAGCAGCGGAATACTTCGGATTCCACACATCTTCAATTTTCATGCTGCTATTCTTCTCCACCGTCCTAATCTTCCTCCCTCAAGATTTCTTCGTCGACCATTTACTTGCGGTGCTCGTTTTCAAGTACGTATGGGAAATGCTTAAAGAGAGGGGAGTGGAAATTGATAGAAGTTAACGTCGATAAATACGTTTACCCGAACGAAGAGGTCGGATTGAAAAATTTGAGGCTCGAACTCTACGGAAACGAGATCGTAATCGGTTCAACTGGAAGCGGGAAAAGTACCTTGCTAAAGCTTCTGAACGGTTTAATCCCGAATTTTTACGGAGGAGAGCTTAAAGGATTCGTGAAAATTTTCGGTGAAAAGCCTAATCCGAGGGATGTTGCTTACGTGAAACAAATTCCTGAGGAAAGCATAACATGTTTGAAAGTGAAAGAGGAACTGACGTTTCCTTTAATCCAGAGAGGTATGAAGAGATCGGCAGCTCTGAAAGAGGCTGAGGAAGTTGCTGAAGATTTAAAAATTTCCCACTTGCTTGAAAGGTACACCTTCGAGCTATCAACTGGCGAGCTTCAGCTTGTTGAAATAGCTTCCGCAATTCTCTCCAATTCGAAGCTCATTGTTCTTGACGAGCCCTTCGCTCATCTGAGCGAGAGGAACGCAAAAAGAATAATCGAAATTCTAAAAGATGAGAGGGTGGTCGTTGCGGAACACAGGATAGAATTCTCTGATTATTTCGAGAGAACAATTGATCTTGGATTTGTTAAGCGGGAATTTCCCGAATTAAAAGGTGAGATAGGAGAGGTAATACATGATGGGAGTCTGAAAATCAGAGAAGGAGAAATCGTGGCTGTTATCGGAGAAAACGGAGCGGGAAAAACTATGTTGCTAAAAAAGCTTGCAAAAGAGATGAGAGGTCTCGATGTCGGGATAGTTCTTCAGAACCCCGCATACCACCTCACGGGAAGAAGAGTAAGGGAAGAGGTCGGAAAGTACCTCTCAGAGTTTGAGCTTGAAGGAATAGCCGAAAGACATCCTCAATCCCTCAGCGTCGGACAGATGAGGAAAGTTGCCATTGCGAAGGCTTTTAAGCATGAAGTTCTTCTTCTTGACGAACCCACCGCTGGTTTGGACGTGAATTTCAGAGAAAAACTGCTTTATTTGCTTAGGAAGCATAAAAAAACAGCGGTAATAGCGACCCATGATTTAAAGCTCGCAAAAGGTTGCGATAGAGTTGTGGAGTTATGATAGTCGAAAACCTAAAGGAGGGTTTTAAAGAGGGAAATCTCGAAGGAAGGTGCGTTCTTCTCTCTTCCCTCTTTCTATCCTCTTCAATATACATCTCCGGTTTTAACGTTCTAATTTCTCTATGCTCGATAGCAATTTCTGCAGCATTCTCCAAAGGAAAAGTCTTCAGGTTTATCTTTGGGTTTTTTCCAGTAATAGTCCTCCTTTTCGTATCCTCCCTCATCTCCGGCTTCGACGTTCTTATCGCTTTCATAGGAATTCTCTGCTCCGGAGCTTTGATTACCTCCTCAAAGTACTCCGAAATTGCTGGAGCATTAATCTACTTCAGATTCCCGGAAAAGTTCGTCAGCTACGTGGGAATATCCTTAGCTTTGCTACCAACAGTTATCAACGATCTCGAAAACGTGAAATTTCTCTACGGAAGAAGCGTGAAAGAGTACTATTCAATTCTTAAGGCGTTCGTGGCAGCGGTGATAATAAGATCCCTCAGTTTGGGAGAGACGCTCTATAGCAAGGGTTTTACCGAAAAAATTTACTACGAGGTTAGAAAACCGAACGCTATTGACCTCGCTCTCCTCTCGTTATCTTCTCTTTTATTCCTCTCCACAGTTCTTCAACCTCTTCTCTTTCAGAGCATCTGAAGT
>NZ_WANY01000122.1:0-10363 GCF_015521575.1 Ferroglobus sp. | reverse complement strand
GCTCTCAGTTTCAGAGTAGAAGAAACCACGTGGTCGACGAATTTGGCTTTTTCCAGAACTTCCTCGACGTTCTCGTTTAAAAAGGGAATAACTGGATCCAGTCTTAATATTACCGGAATTCCTGCTTCTTTTACCTCTTTAAGAGCTTTTAGCCTCCTCTTTGGATTCGGCGCGTTTGGCTCAATTCTCTCGGCTAACTCTCCCTCCAAAGTGGTTATCGTTATAGCTACGGCACTCTTCATATTCTTAAGTATATCCACATCCCTCGTAACGAGGTCGCTCTTCGTTATCACGAGAACTCTCAGATTTTTCTCCTTGAACATCTTGAGCGATGCTCTCGTAAGCTCTAAATCCTTCTCCATCTCCGGATATGGATCGCTGCTGTTGGACATCGATATCAGCGTTCCGGATTTTACCTCTCTAAGCTCTTTTTCGAGTCTTATAAGAAGTCTCTCTTTCGGGCGAGCATTGAAGAAATTGGGGATGTAGGTTGAATAGCAGTAGAGGCAGCGGTGGTTGCAGCCGGTGTAGGGGTTGAAGGACAGCTTAGCCGGACACGTGCATAACTTGGATTTCCAAGGGTCGAAGGGAGGTAGAAGCTTATAGCTCATAAAGCTCGCGATTAAGCCAAGGAATTAGAGCCATGGTTACGGCTATCTCAGTCAAATCGCTCCTCTCAACTTTCCTCCTTGTCAGAAATCCTATCGCTCCCATTTTTTCTCCAAGATCTTTTATTCCGCTTACTTTTTCCATAACTTCTCCGACCTCTTTTCCCTTCAGAACTTCCTCAACAACCTTCCTCGGATACTCGAATCCCGGACCGAAGCCTATTGTGAACTTTTCCCCATCGTAAACGCAAGCCACCTGAAAATCTATGTATCCAGAGAGAGTTCTCCGAGTTTTGAACAATCCAGCTTCAACTCCGACTGAAAAATCGAAATCATCGCTATAAGCTTTTTTCGCCCTGTTGATAGCTCCGGTAATCGTCTCCTCATCAAAGGGTTGAGGAGACACTTCCGGGTTAACGGCTCTTTTAAAAATTTTTACGTCATCAAAGAACTTTTTGAATGCTCTCTCTACTCCCTTCACCTTAGCTGGATTTTCTGTTCCCACGACAACCCTCATCTTATCGCCTCCATGAACCTCTCTTTTATTTCAATGGCTTTCATAGGAATCGTCGGAACCTTTGCATTTCCGGGCTTGGCTACGAAATGAATGAAAACTTTTCCCCTCTCTTTCAGCATTTCTTTAACTTCCTCCCCGTTAGCTCTAAAAGTTTTTTCGAATCCGGCTGAGATCGCAAAAAGCTGTAAATCTGCTTTAACTGAAGCTGTTGGCTGATTTCCTGTGCTTCCGTATGCTGCGTTATCTATAGCCAATATTTTGAGATCGACATCAACGTTTCCGGCTGTGAACAGCGTGGAGGGGTTCATGAGGATCGAACCATCTCCGTCTATCGATATAACCTCCCTTCCAGTTAAAGCTACTCCGAGAGCTATTGAACTCGCTAACCCCATACTTCCGAGCATGTAAAAGTTCGTCGGTTGATCTAAAATGTGGTAGAGTTCTCTACTCGGATATCCTATGTTCGAGACGACTATTCTCCCTTCAAGCTCTTCTTTAATCATCTTTAACGCTTCGTATCTTGTCATTTTAGCCTCGCATTCCTCTACTCTCACAACTTTTTCCTCAACTTTCGGTCTCTCAAAATAAACATCTTCAGCTTCACTCCACACATCTGGACGGAGAAGGATCGCCACTATCTTATCTTCTTCAAAGCTCCCTTTGATGGCATTTTCCACATCATCGAAATTTTTTCCGTCGAATATCACAAAGTCGATATCCAAAGCTGCGAGGACCTTCGGCAATCTTTCGCCAAGAGGTTTCTGTGCTTCTATCTTTTCTCCGTAAACTCCCCTCCAGCTTATTAAAATTGGGAGAGGCAATTCGTAGCATTTGGTTAAACTCATTAAAGCGTTAACGCAATTCCCGAATCCCGAGCTTTGGATCAACATTACCGGCTTTTTACCTCCCATGTACAGTCCGGCAGAGATTCCGACTCCCTCCTCTTCCCTTGCTAAAGTTAAAACTTCGAATTTTGAGGGAAGAAGTGAAATTAACCTCTTTACCCTCTCGCAGGGAAGTGTGAGAACGTAATCTATTTTCGCTTTTTTCAAAGTCTTTAAAAACTCTTCTTCGATCATTCGATCATCTCCAAATCGTCTTCTGATGAGATGACGAAATCTTCCTTAACTTTCCTCAACTTGTAATCTTTTTTCAACCTGTCCAAACCAGCTCCGGTTATATTCACGAGTATTTTCCCTTTTGCGTTGATTTTTTCCAGAGCAGCCAGTCCAACTTCTGCGGCGGGATGCAAAGAAATTCCGAACTCTTTTTTGAAAATCTTCCCCACTCTTTTCGCTTCCGCTTCGGAGATGCCTATAGCTTCTCCTTCCGTGTCTGAAAGAATGTCGTAAAGTCCCCCTTTCATTCCGTAGAGTGGATTTCTGTTTGATAGGACCTTAGCATATAGCTTATCGAGCGGGTCTTCGTAAGAATTTATTTCTCTGCTCCTTTTCTTCCAAGCGTCAACGACGGGTGTGAAAGGTTCATTCTGCACGACGATTATTTTCGGCTTTTTAACGTTAAACTCCTTTGAAATTCTCCTGTAACCTTCGTAAAACGCCACAACTCCAGTCCCACTGCCTATGGGCTGAACGTAGTAATCTGGCATTTCTTTGAATTTTTCAAAGTAAACGTAGCAGCTTGTTGCTAACGCATCCCTCCTTGCGAAATTTCTCCCTCCCCCTTCGAATTTGCACCTCTTTTTTTCTGAAAACATCCTCGCGAACTTTTGAGCGTCGTCGTAAGAGCCTTTGACCTTCACCACTGTAACGTTCTCGCTCCTTTCAATCTCGAAAAGGTCGCTGAACACTTTTTCCGGGACGAAGAGGTAGACTTTGATGTCAAACTTTTTAGCGTGCTCTATGAAAGCGTTAGCGGTGTTGCCGACTGAAGCAAGAGCTATAGCTTCTGCAAAGTTTTCAGAATACCTTAAGGAGGATAAAGCCTCAACCTCTTTGAAGGAACAAGTTTTAAGCCTGACACCCATTTCTGGCCAGTAAGCGTGAACGACAAAGAAAACCTCCGCATCAGTTATCTCACTAAACTCCTCGCTTTTAACCAGTACCGGCAAATCCCCGTCAACCTCGAACGGCATCCAGAAGGAGTACCTCCTCAAGCCCTCTCCTTTGGGAGAAAATTTTCCGGGGTATTTTGTATGAACAAGAGAGTTGCAGCCGTGGGGACATTGGAAGGCGAATCCCCAATCTTTGAAAACCTCTCCGCAGCTGTAGCAGGAGAGAACGTACATCTGGCTTAAGATTTTTCCACGGATTATAAAATCTTTACCCGAATATTACTTCCAGACTGCACAAAAGCTTAATTTATTGTTTCGTAAATATTCCTCTGGAGTGTAGCAAATCATATAAACCTGACATTAAATCAAATTAACTTGACAAGGTGGGAGTATGGAGTTAACAAAAACGGCTGAAGTCGTTCTAAAAAAGAGGTATCTGCTGAAGGATGATAAGGGTAATGTGATAGAGACTCCGGAACAGATGCTTTGGAGGGTAGCCAATGCGATAGCTCAAGCTGAAGAAAATTACGGAAACGATCCGGATTACTGGGCTAAGAAATTCTTCGAAATAATGGACAGACAGGAGTTCATGCCAAATTCACCTACCTTAATGAACGCCGGAACGGAATTGAATCAGCTCTCGGCTTGTTTCGTCATTCCGGTGGAGGATAGCATAGATGGAATTTTCAAAGCCCTATGGGACATGGCTAAAGTTCAGAAAAGCGGAGGGGGTACTGGGTTTAGCTTTTCGAGAATCAGACCTAAAGGAGACATCGTTAAGTCTACCAAAGGGGTAGCTTCTGGACCGGTAAGCTTCATGAAAATCTTCGACGCCGCTACTGAGCAAATAAAGCAGGGTGGTAGGAGAAGAGGAGCGAACATGGGAGTTTTAAGCGTTCACCATCCGGACATAGAGGAGTTCATCACCGCTAAATGGGAGGAAGGTGTGCTGAGGAACTTCAACATAAGCGTGGCTGTGACTGACAAATTCATGGAAGCGCTGAAAAATGACGAGGACTACGAGCTTATCAATCCGAGAACTGGAGAAGTTGTTAAGAAGGTCTCTGCAAGAAAAATCTTCAACTTAATCGTTGAAGGGGCTTGGAGAAACGGAGAGCCGGGATTGATATTCATAGATGAGATTAACAGATCCAATCCCACCCCGCATATTGGGATGATCGAAGCAACCAATCCATGCGGTGAACAACCGCTTTTGCCCTACGAATCCTGCAACCTTGGAAGCATTAATCTTTCAAAATTCGTGGACGAAAAGAAGGGGGACTTTGACTGGGAGAGGTTGAAGGAAGTTGTGCACATAGCCACGAGATTCCTTGATAATGTGATCGATGTAAACAGCTATCCCATCCCGGAAATAGAGAAAATGACGAAGGCTAATAGAAAAATTGGACTCGGAGTGATGGGGTGGGCTGACGCACTCTTCAAGCTGAAGATACCTTACGATAGTGAAGAAGCGATACAGCTGGCTGAAAGAGTAATGAAGTTCATTCAGGAAGAATCTCACAAAGCCTCCCAAATGCTTGCAGAAGAAAGGGGCGTTTTCCCCAACTGGAAAGGAAGCGTGTGGGAGAAGAGAGGGATAAAAATTAGGAACGCTACAACCACCACCATCGCCCCAACGGGGACGATAAGCATTATAGCCGGTTGCAGCAGTGGTATAGAGCCGGTCTTCGCCTTAGCTTATAAAAGAACGAACATTCTTGATGGAGAAGAGTTCTTCGAGATAAACCCGATATTTGAAAGAACGCTGAAAGAGATCGGGCTTTATAGGGAGGATATAATCGAGAGGGTGGCTGAAGAGGGAAGCATTCAGAGAATTGGAGAGATTCCCGAAGCTGTGAGGAGAGTATTCAAATGCGCTTTGGACATTCCAGCTGAGTGGCACGTTAGAATGCAAGCAGCTTTTCAGAAGTACACCGACAATGCCGTGAGCAAGACTATAAACCTTCCGAACCATGCGACGAAAGCTGATGTGGAAAAGGCTTTCCTTCTCGCTTATGAGCTTAAGTGCAAGGGAATTACGGTTTATAGAGACGGAAGCAGAGAGGAGCAAGTGTTGAGAATTAAGAAGACTGAGGAAGAGAAAAAGAAGAAGGAAAAGGAGGCTAAAGTTAGACCTCCAGCCAGATACATAGAGCCGAGACCGAGACCGAGAATAACGAAGGGCGTTACGATAGAGACGAAAACCGGATGTGGAAGCCTTTACGTTACAATAAACGAAGATGAGTACGGAATAGCTGAAGTCTTTGTTCAGCTTGGGAAGAGTGGTGGATGCGCAGCTTCTCAAACGGAAGCTATTGGAAGGCTCTTAAGCATAGCTTTGAGGAGCTGGGTAAGTCCGGAAGCTCTGATAAGACAGCTGAAGGGAATTAGGTGTCCTTCGGTTGGCTTCGACAACGGAGAGATTATAACGAGCTGTGCCGACGGAGTTGCCAAGGTTTTGGAGAAGCATCTTAAAGGTGAGTACAAGAAGATAAAGCTTGAAGTGAAAGGGGTGAAACCTCTAACGGAGTTCACTGAAGAAGCTGAAGAAGAGCCAAGAACGAAGCTGATAGGAGGGGTATGTCCAGAATGCGGTAACGTTCTTGAGTACGGAGAGGGCTGTATGACGTGCAGAATGTGTGGATTTACGAGATGTGGCTAATCCTCCCCCAATAACAACTTTTTTATGTCTATCAGGTGAGTCTCTTTAACGACATTCAGCACGACCATCGTGTATGTCTTTTTTACGTGTTCCAACCCAGCGATCCTTTTAACGAAGCTGTTCAAACTGTCCCTGTCTTTGAACTTCGCTACAGCAATAACGTCGAACTCTCCAGTGACATCGTAAACTGCCGTTACGTTCGGCTCCTTTGCAAGGAGGTCTTCCAGTTCAACGACATGCCCTCCCTCTGCCGATATTCCAATTACGGCAATTAAGTCAAAACCGAGCTTGGAGTAGTTTATGACGGGTATGAACTTCTCTATTATCCCGAGTTTTTTCATCTTGTTTATTCGGTTGTAAACCGTAGCTTCAGCAACGCCAAGTTTTTCGGCAATTTCCCTCAAACTTTTTCTTGCATCCTCTTGAAGTTCGGCAAGTATGAGATAATCAAGTCTGTCGAGTTTTTCCATAGCTTAAGTAAAAAATTTGAACTTTATATTTTTTCCGAAAGGACGAATACAACAGCTGAGGCAATCAATCCCGGGATAACCGGGTAGATCCAGTAAACCCTGTAGAATAGCATGTACCAAGCTACCGATGTTATTAAGGCTGAAACCATCGCCAAGACCACGCTCCTTGGTCTTGAATTGAGATATAAAGCTGCTAAAAGCGGTACGAGGAATGTAGCTGTTATAACGGAAAAGCTAACTCCGACTATTGCAACGATAACGTCTGGCGGATTTACGGCGATTATTAGAGGTATTAAGGCGAAAAGGACGACGAGTGCCCTTGTGAGAGCGAGGCTGTCTTTCTTAATTATATCCCTCGCAAAAGATGTAGCCATCATGTGGAGGAGGGAATTTATCGTCGACATCGCCGCAGCTATTATTGCTGTTAAAAGCAAAGCGTTTATTCCGGCTGGAAAAAGCTTCATGGCTATGTAGGGGACTATCAAGTCCGGATTCTTTAGAAACTTCAGACTCTCTTCTTTGGGAATGATTAACCAAGCAAATGGTCCTATACTGAAAACGCATATCGCAAATATCCCCACTATAATCGGAGTCAGTAGCATTCCCTTGTGGATAACTCTTTGATCTCTTGCTGCTACGAATCTGACAACAAGCTGCGGGCTTGAGAGTTGAGCGATGCTTATAGCAAAAGTTAAGCTGAGGATAAACGGTAGAACCATACCAGCTTTCATTACCGGCGGTGGAGCGAGCTTTCCTATCTCAAACAATAACTCTCCGCTCCCGGCAAACGTTTCCGCAGCTTTCAACTTTTCTATAGCTTCCAAACCTCCTAAGGTTACCATGAGGGTTGTGAAAAGAGCAACTCCTCCAAGGAAAGTTAGTATGCCTTGAATTAAATCGGTGACGACGACAGCCCTAAATCCCCCGAGGGCTGTGTAAAAAACGACGATTAAAGCAGTTATTATCAACCCTTCTGCATAGCTGATGTTCATCATGACCTGAAGGAGATTCCCTGCTCCCTTGTAAATCGAGACCATGTAGAAGGAGAAGAAGACTATTATCGTGAAGGCTGAGATTACTCTTGCAGCCTCGCCGTACTTTGCTCCGAAAATTTCTGGAATCGTTAGGACTCCGTGTTTGTCGGCTATCTCCTTAAGCTTTGGAGCGATTAAGATCCAAGCGAGAATCGCAAAGAGAATATGAAAGAACGTTAGAAAGGCCGACCACTGGAATCCGGCAATGTAGCCAAACCCTCCACCTCCAAGGAAAGCAGCGGTTGAGAAATACGTGGCGAAGAAAGAGAAGCTTACGAGGAAAACTCCAAGCTGTTTTCCGGCTAAGTAATAATCGAGAGTTCCCTTGGTCTTTCTGTACTCCACAAGTCCTATAACGAACATCAGGATTAAATATAAGGCAAAAATTACCTCTATTATCAAACTTTCATCCTCCTTGCGATGAGAACTCCGGCTATCATTAAAATAACGCTCAAAACGTAGAGAAATCCTAAAATCATACTCTCACCAACCTTTTAGCTTTACCTTCAAACCTTTCGATCTTTCCAACTCCAACTCTGACAACTTCCGGCTGAAATCCAAGAAACTCTCGAATGTCCCTCGAAATTTCCCCGCTGAAGTCCTTCTCTGATTCGTAAACGATCCTTATCTTTCCATTACCGACCTCTATTTTGTAGTGGAGGATTCCGTAGTTCGCTAAAATCCTCTCGATATCGCTCGGATAGAACTTCGCTCCTTTGTATATCACCATGTCGTCGACCCTTCCTCTAATCCTTTTGATTTTCATGTGCTCTATTCCGCACTCGCAATCAATTCCAAGAGCTTCGCTCACCTCACCGCTTCTGTACCTTATTAAGGGCATAGCTTCTCTATTGAGGGATGTGTATACGATTTCCCCTTCCTCTCCTTCTTCCAACACTTCCCCAGTCTCAGGATCTATTACCTCCACGATGTACTGATCTTCCCACATGTGCAAACCGCTCCTTTCTGGGCATTCGAAACCTACCGTACCGACTCCACCCATCTCCGTCAATCCGGGTATGTCGTATGTTCTTGCGTCGAAGATCCTTTCTATCTCTCTCCTCATCTCATCGCTCCATGGTTCAGCTCCAAGAATGAGCTTTTTAACTGGCAATTCAGCCACATCGATCTCCATTTCATTTGCGACTTCCGCAATTCTCAGAGGGTAGCTTGCGGTGGCGCAAAGGACGGTTGTACCGAAATCTTTCATGAATCTTACCTGATTTCTCGTATTTCCCGGGCCTATTGGAATTACGAAGGCGTTTATAGCATCGGCAGCAAAGTGAAAACCAAATCCCCCGTTCCACAAACCGAAGGCTGGAGTTATCTGAATAACGTCCTCGCTCGTTATTCCAGCTAAGTAAAACGCTCTTAGCATCATTTCTTTCCACTGTTCAACGTCCTTTCTTGTGTAGGGAATTATCACCGGCTGTCCAGTAGTTCCCCCGCTCATCTGGATTCTTACGATCTCCTCCTTAGGAACAGCTGCAGCTTTCAGTGGGTAGCTCTCTCTTAACTCCTGTTTAGTCGTGAACGGAAGTTTCTTGATGTCGTCCACCGTTTTAATCTTGTCAATATCCACTTTGGCTTCTCTAAACTTTTTTCTATACAGTGGCGATCTCCAGAAAGCGTATTTAACGATAGCCCTAAACCTCTTGTTTTTCAGCTCCTCAATTTCTTTTCTTCTCATGTACACTCCACGTTTCGCTTCCCTGTACACGTCTTCGATCATTGAGAGCGAGTTCAATCTTGAGTATATAAACTTTTCTCAAATTAGGGGAATTGTCCTGTAATCTGGGATCGAGTTCTTGTAGCTGTAGCGTAACCTTCATAAACATATTACGAACAAGAAGTGTTTGAAGCCCCGTAGGGTAGTGGTCAATCCTGCGGGACTCTGGATCCCGCGACCCCGGTTCGAATCCGGGCGGGGCTACTTTTATTCAACAAATGCGCTTTTTGCATTATCTAATCTCCTTCATCGTAATCCTCCAAAGGCTCTAAGCGACCTTCTTTGATTAGCTCCAAAACGATTGCATGAGCAATTTCGTAAGGAATCTGAAGATCTTCCGAAATCTTTAGTGGTGTTATAATTTTGCCTTGCTTCGAGCATGGTTTTACCACTCGACATTTGGCTTTATGCACGTAACTGTCTCAAACTAAAGTTTTCTTTCTTAATACAAGTAAACGCTTAATGAGCACAGATACCGAGCTTTTGAAAGTGAATGACAAGATAGAGCTTATAGAGGCAGGATTAATTCGGGAAGAAGAGATTAGCGAGGAAGAAGCAAAAGAGCTTGACAGACTTGCTGACGAGACGAGAAAGAACGGGATTCCATGGGAGAAGCTTAAAGCTGAGCTTGGTTTATGAGTTTATAGAGTTCGTCTTAGTGACTTCAGGTTGATTTACGAGGTTGACAATAGAGAATCTCGTTATGCTTTTGAAGCTTGAAAGACGAGAGAGAATATAGATGATTTCTTGAGAAGTTAAGAAAGCTGTTGAAGAGTATGTGGTGTGTGTGCGCTTTTGATTGTTCGCAACAATTTCTATATAAGGACTAATCTGAGTGTAGTTTAGCATGCAGCCAATTACAAGCAAGAATATACTCGAAGATTTGAAAGAACTCAGAGAAAGGCTTGACTCGCTTATCGAAACTTTAGAGATTGAGCAATGAGGAGCTGATGGAATCCATAAAGAGAGCAAAGGAGCAGCCGGTGAAGAGGAAATTTGAAGAACTTTTGGAAGTGCTGGATGTCGGCATTTAGTAAATATCTTTTCTATGACCCACAGCTAAAAGGACAACTTTCTTCTCATTCTCGTCAATCTCGTAAATAAGCAGTATTTACTTACTCTTAAGGATCTCAATCCAGAAAAATCGTGAGATATTCGCCAGAATACTGGTTTTCTTTCAGTTTTCTCAAGTCATTGGCTTAAGTTGGTCAGATGATCTAAGCTTTTGTGAAATCAAGAAATAATATTTTAGGAAAAATCGCGAAGAGATAAGTGTTGAACTTACTTTAAGGTTGTTTAAATATCGAGAAAGTTAAGAGCAGTAAGTAT
>NZ_WANY01000121.1:0-2837 GCF_015521575.1 Ferroglobus sp. | reverse complement strand
CTATAGAAGAGGTTGTTTGCGTTGGAGGGAGAGGAAGGGGAGCTGATACGGCAGCAGTAATCAGACCGGCCCACATGAACAACTTCTTCGACATGGAAGTCAGGGAAATAATTTGCATGCCCAGATTCAAGAAGTAACTTTTTCAAGGAGGGCATAGAAAAACCCTATAGTGTTGTGCCTGTGAGGAAACGCTCTAATCGTCCCCTCGATGAAGCCCGGGGAGTAATATCCCTTCAGCGGAACGAGTTTAACGTTCTTCCTTTCTTTTAAAATCCTTTCAATTACCTCCTCGTTCTCCTCCTTAAACATCGAACACGTGCAGTACAAAACCTTCCCTTTCGGCTTAAGCAAATCAATAGCAACGTTAAGCAGCTCGTATTGAAGCTCCGCCAGTTCCTTTATCTTATCCTCCCTAATCCTCCACCTTAGCTCCGGGTTCTTCATTAGCGTTCCATCCGACGTGCATGGAGCGTCGAGCATGACTTTATCGGCAATTTCCTCACCAAGAATTTTAGTGGCTTTTCTCGCATCTTTCCTGTATATTTTTACGATTCTGATTCCGCATCTTTCGATTAACTCCTCCATCCTTTTCAACCTCAGCTCATCGATGTCGAAAGCGTGAATAACTCCCCTGTTTTTCATCAACTCAGCCATGTGCAGAGTTTTTCCGCCTGGAGCTGCGCAGAGGTCTACAACAACCTCTCCGGGCTTAGGGTCGAGGAGGATAGAAGCTAAAGCCGACGCCTCTTCTTGTATAACAAACTTGCCCTTTTTATACAGCTTGGATCTGTCGAAATCGTAAGGTCCGGCAAATTTGATCACTGTCGGAACGACTTCGCTGACAGCAACTTCCTTCCCTTCCTTCTCCAGAGCTTTGACCACTTCGTCAACCCTCGCTTTTAACGAGTTTACCCTCACGCTAATTTTCGGCTCCGTGTTCAAGGCTTTTAACAGCTCCTCCAACTCATCTCCAACGACTTCCTTCATCTTTTTTATGTACCAAGCTGGAAGGAGGTACTCGAATTCAAACTTTTCGATCTCGTTTTTCGGTTTAGGTTCGTAAGAAGTAATTTTATCGAATACCTCGTAATAGAACATCCCGACGTAAGGGTGGGTTATCTTAGAAAGAAAACTTGCAACGCTCTTCTTCACGGCATTCTTCTCCAAATGCTTCACGTACCTCTTTTCAAAAACGAAGAACTCGATAGTAACGCGGAGAGAAGCTCTCAACCAAGGATCGAGGATGTTTTGATGAACCCCCACCACCTCTCTAATTATTCTATCGATTATTCCGAGCCTCTTCATGATCTTGTAGTACACGGCTGTGAGAATCCTGTCTAAGTCGGTGCCAAGTATTCTGTACTTTTCGAAAACAATTCTCTTGGCATATTGACTCGGCTTGATCTCCTCCGATTTCCTGAGAACTTCCGTGAGTATTACGAAATCCCTTTCCTTGACTTTGTACATGCAGAAAATTAAGTACGTCTTGCTGCATATAAAAATCTCTCGTTCAGACAATCACTTATGAACTTTAAAAGACATTTTGACGATTTCAGAAGTTCTTGCATCGTATTTTATTTCAATCAGAAGCGTGCCTGATCGAGGCACAGATGAAAAGTAAAACTTTTTAGCTGAAATTTCATTCGGATACAATTTAATATAATTTAAAGATCCTTCAGTTGCAAACCCTTCGTAATATTTCCCATCGTCTCCCGCAATTTTTACGCTCTTAACTGCAAACGTTATAATGTTTTTTCCTCTGTTTTCAAGAAATATTTTAATAACATTAGGTTTTGTTGGGCTTTCACTTAAAATTAGCTCATAGAAAACACGGACATCTGGGTATTTATTTAAGATTGAGTACTGCTGTACTGGCAGTTCCTGTGGTGTTGTACGTACGTATCTACCCTCACCAAGAATGCTTTTCTCTAAATCAGACTTTTTTGTTTGAAAATATTCCAACAAATAACTATTATTTGGCTCGGTCGTATCACCGTAATGTTTATATTCAATTAGTTAGATAAATAGGTGATGATATGTCCTCATTGCAAATCGCTAAAGACTGTCAAAATGGGTTGTTATTACACGAAATCTGGGGAGAGGAGGCAGAGGTACAAGTGCAAGATTTGCGGAAAAACTTTCGTTTTAAATCCTATCAAGCCGAGGAACTATCCGGAAGAGTTCAAGGAGATGGTTGTGAGGGCGGTTGTTAAGGAAGGCGTTGGAGTTAGGCAAGCGAGCAGGATTTTTAAGCTTTCTCCGAACACCGTAACAGCTTGGATTAAAGAATTTTCTAAAAAAAGAACTGAGAAACGAGATTAAATCAGAGAAGCCCGTTGTTGAGTTGGATGAGATGTGGAGTTTTGTTAGGAAGAAGGAGAACGAAATCTGGATTTGGCTGGCTTTGGAAAGGATTTCTCGCAAAATTTTATCTTATGCTGTAGGAGATCGTTCAGTTGATACGTTTAAGCGATTGTGGGATGGAATCAGCGATGAAATAAAGCGGAAAGCAATCTTTTACACCGATCGCTGGGACGCTTATAACTTAATACCATACAAACAAAGAATCGTAAGAAGAGGAGGAACAAATCACGTGGAAAGATTGTTCTTAACTCTAAGAAACGATAATCCTCGCTTCGCAAGAAAATCGATCAGATTCTCAAAATCTTTAGAAATGCTCGAGGATTCCATTAAATTGTGGGTCCATTATCATAATTCATCAACATTATAGTGACACTACCAAAATCAGTTATATAAAAAGTTTAAAGCTTAGATGATTATCGATACACCCTACCTCTGAAGTAGATGTGATAAACGAAGATTACTTTTTGTGAAGT
>NZ_WANY01000120.1:0-4339 GCF_015521575.1 Ferroglobus sp. | reverse complement strand
TTCAGCGATGATCAACGGAGCAACACAGGTGGCTATAACTGGAATAGACAAGCTCGATAAGGAGTGCTACGGGGTTACCGAATACGAGAAGCTGACAAAAAAAGCAAAGGAGTTTATCGAGAGGGTAGAGGAGGACACTAAAACTCCCGTAACTTTGATCTCTACTGGTCCAAAGCTTGAGCACATAATTGACCTCAGAAGAGAGAAGCTTTAAGATAATTGTAGCTGAACAACAAAATTTTTATTCGGTTTTCTTAAAGGCTGTGATTATGAGGAAAAAGCTACTTGACATTCTTGCATGTCCAGTTTGCAAGGGAGATTTAAAGCTTGAAGTAAAGGAAGAAAACGAAGAGGAGGTTTTAGAAGGTTTCCTCATCTGCGACAACTGCAACGAGAAGTATCCGATTGAAGAGGGAATTCCGAACCTACTTCCTCCGGAACTGAGGGACAAGCTATGAAGTACATAGTCGTAACTGGAGGTGTGATGAGCGGATTGGGAAAGGGAATAACCTCAGCGAGCATAGGAAGGCTCTTGGTTGACATGGGTTACAAAGTTGTGCCGATAAAAATTGATCCGTACATAAACATCGATGCCGGAACTATGAATCCCTTCCAGCACGGAGAGGTATACGTCCTGAAAGATGGAACAGAGGTTGACCTCGATCTGGGGCACTACGAAAGATTTATCGGGCTGGAGTTAACCGGAGACCACAACATAACAACTGGGAAGATTTTCAAAAACGTTATAGAGAAGGAGAGAAGAGGAGAGTATTTGGGGCAGACGGTGCAAATAATTCCCCACGTCACCGACGAGATAAAAAACTGGATAAGGAGAGTTGCTAAGGAGAACAACGCTGAAATATGCCTGATAGAAGTCGGAGGGACAGTAGGTGACATAGAGGGGATGCCCTTCCTTGAAGCTATAAGGCAAATGCATAACGAAGAGAGGGAAGAGGATTTTCTTCTGATTCACGTTACTCTTGTTCCCCACGACATAGGAGGAGAGCAGAAAACCAAACCGACGCAACACAGTGTTAAAGAGCTCAGAAGTCTCGGTTTGCATCCGGATGCGATAATAGGGAGATGCAGAGAGAAATTGAAAGAATCAACGAAGAGGAAAATTTCCCTCTTTTGTGATGTGCCAGTTGAAGCGGTTATAAGTGCTGAAGACGTAGAGGACATTTACGAAGTACCTTTACTCTTCAAAAGGGAGAAGCTCGATGAATACATAATGAAGAAGCTGAAGCTTGAGAAGAGGGAAGAGAAAAAGGAATGGGAGGAAATAGTGAGAAAGCTCAAGGAAGCGAAAGAGGTCGTGAATATAGCAATAGTCGGTAAGTACGTGGACGTGAGGGATGCTTACATAAGCATAAGGGAAGCTTTGAAGCATGGGGGCATAGCTAACGGTTGCAGAGTTTCGATAAGCTGGGTTGACAGCGAGGATCTGGAAAGATTCAAGGAAGTTGAGATAGAATCAGACGGAATCCTCGTTCCCGGAGGTTTCGGAAGTAGAGGGGCGGAAGGAAAGATTAGAGCGATAGAATATGCGAGAGAAAACGACATTCCCTTCCTCGGTATATGCTTCGGCTTTCAGCTTGCTGTTGTTGAATTTGCGAGGAACGTTCTTGGGTTGGAAGATGCTAACAGCTCGGAGCTTGGGGAAACGAGTCATCCAGTAATAGACCTTCTTCCAGAACAAAAAGGAATCGAGGAGAAGGGAGGAACGATGAGGCTCGGGGATATCGAGGTGACGATAAAGGAGGGAACCATCGCTCACAAACTCTACGGAAAAACTAAGATATACGAAAGGCACAGACACAGATACGAAGTCAATCCTGAGTACATAAGCCTTTTAGAGGAACATGGACTCGTATTTTCCGGATACTCGGACAATGGAAGAAGAATGGAAATTTTGGAGTTACCAGACAAAAAATTCTTCTTCGCAACTCAGTTCCATCCGGAATTTAAATCTCGCCCCTTCTCTCCATCTCCTCCGTTCGTGGGATTTGTTAAAGCTGCTTTGGAGTATAGGAGGGAGGTTCATGGTTAACGTCGAAGAGTTCGTGAAAAAAGCTATTGAAGAAATAAAAAAGGAAGTGGGAGATGGTAAGGCGATAATAGCCTTATCTGGTGGTGTGGATAGCTCCGTCTGCACGGTTTTAGCCTACAAAGCGATAGGCGATAGACTGATTCCCGTTTTCGTGGATACCGGATTAATGAGGGAGGGAGAGCCGGAGAGGGTTAGGGAAGTCTTCGGTCACATGAATCTCGTGTTTATAGATGCGAGAGAGGAGTTTTTTAAGGCTTTAAAAGGAGTCACCGATCCAGAAGAAAAGAGGAAAGTGGTTGGAGAACTTTTCGTTAGGATATTTGAAAGGGTTGCGGAAGAGAAAGGAGCGGAGTACCTCATACAGGGAACGATCTATCCCGACGTAATAGAAAGTCAGGGGGGAATAAAGAGTCACCACAATGTCGGCGGTTTTCCGACGAAGTACAGATTTAAGAAGGTGATCGAACCGCTGAGGGAACTCTACAAAGACGAGGTGAGGGAAGTTGCAAGGTACCTTGGCTTGCCAGAGGAGATTTCCGAAAGAATGCCTTTTCCAGGCCCGGGTTTGGCAGTGAGAGTTGTAGGGGAAGTCACTCCCGAAAAGGTTGAAGTGGTCAGAAAAGCCACGAAGATCGTCGAAGAGGAGTTAAAAGACATTCCAAAGTGGCAAGCTTTCGCTGCTTTAATAGGAAAAGCTACTGGAGTGAAGGGGGACGTGAGAGTTTACGGATACGTAATTGCGGTAAGAGCTGTCGAAAGCAGGGATGGTATGACCGCCGACCCACTAAAGCTTGATTACGAAAAGCTAAGAAAAATAGCTTTGAGGATCACGAACGAGATACCGGAAGTCGTCAGGGTCGTTTACGACGTCACTCCAAAACCTCCGGCAACGATCGAGTATGAGTGAAGTATTCGAACTGGAAAAGGAGCTGCTAATTCCTTTCTTTAAACGGCAGAAAGTGGTATTTGTAAAAGGAGAAGGCTGCTGGCTCTACGATGAAAACGGAAAGAAGTACTTGGATCTCGTAGCGGGAATAGCCTGCGTTTCAATAGGACACTCCAATAAATACTTCGTCGAGAGAGTTAAAGAGCAGTTGGAAAAGCTCATTCACGTTTCCAACCTCTATTACACCCTCCCCCAGCTTGAGCTTGCGAAAAAGCTGAGAAAAGTAAGCGGGATGGACAAGTTCTTTTTCTGCAACAGCGGGACTGAAGCTGTCGAAGCTGCAATAAAACTGGCGAGAAAAGCTACGGGGAGAAAAAAACTGGTTTCGTTTACGGGAAACTTTCACGGAAGAACGATGGGAGCGTTATCTTTAACTTGGAAGGAAAAGTTCAGGAAACCATTTGAGCCGTTAATCGGGGAGGTTGTTTTTGCCGAATTCAACAATATCGAGGATTTGAAGAGGAAAGTAAGCGAAGACGTTGCAGCGGTTTTTGTGGAGGCAATACAGGGAGAGTCAGGAGTTTATCCGGCTAAAGAAGAGTTCATTCAGGAAATATTTGAGCTAAAGGAAAAGTACGAATTCCTGGTTGTGTTCGACGAAGTTCAGACAGGGTTCGGAAGAACTGGAGAGTGGTTCGCCAAAGACCTCTACAACGTTGAACCGGACATAATTGCGATGGCTAAGGGAATAGCGAACGGCTTTCCGATAGGAGCTGTTGGGGTGAAAGATTACGTCGCTGAAAAGGTTGAAGCGGGAGACCATGGATCAACTTTTGGCGGGAACCCTCTGGCTTGCACAGCCGCTATAGCGACAATAGAGTACATAGAGAAGAACGGACTTGTTGAAAATTCGAGAAAAATGGGTGAGCTATTTAGAGAAAAACTCGGTGAACTTGGTTTCGAAGCCGAGGGATTTGGACTGATGATCGGCTTTGACAAAGAGAGAGCTTTTGACTTCGTTTCCTCAATGCTTGGGAAGGGAGTTTTAATAAACGCAACCTCAGAAAGTAGAATAAGGATAGTCCCCCCGCTCGTTATATCCAAGGAAGAAGTGGAATTTGCTATAGAGAGAATGAGGTTAGCAAGATGATCGATCAGTTTCGGGGATGCATTATCGGTTTGGCAGTTGGAGACTCCCTTGGCATGCCCTACGAGGGTAGCGATTCAGTAGAGTTGAATGAATTGAATTTCAGAGATTCGCCGCTTGGAGATTTAAAAGCGGGGGAATACACCGACGACACTGAGCAGATGATAATGCTTGCCGAGTCAATAGTGGAGACGATATACTTCTCCCCAGAAAACTTCGCTGAAAAGTTGAAACAAGCGGACTTCAGGAGGAGATA
>NZ_WANY01000119.1:0-7823 GCF_015521575.1 Ferroglobus sp. | reverse complement strand
TTTGAAAAGAGTAAATATAGGAAACATCTTCCTGATTCTCTAAAGGAGCATGTTCAGCCCCTCTACGAACGCTTCAACGCTCGCCATTATTATGTCCGTTCTTGCCCCTCGTGAAGTGACTATTTTGTCTCCCCTCTTTAGCTGTACGATGACATCAACGAGGGCGTCGGTTCCACCGGTTATGGCGTCGACGTGATAGGAAACGAGCTCTATGTCAGCATACTCTTTCACAGCCCTTTTTATTGCGTTTATCGCCGCATCCACCGGACCGACGCCAACTCCAGCCTCTACGTACTCCTTTCCGTTTATCTTAAGTTTCACGCTTGCGGTCGGCATTATATTCGCTCCGCTTACGACATTCAAGTCAAGAAGCTCGACTTTCCTCTCTCTTTTTATCTGAAGAACAGTCTCTATTATCGCTTTAACGTCTGCATCGGTGACCCTCTTTCCTTTGTCTCCGATCTCCTTCACTCTCTTCAATATCTCCTGCATTTGCTCTTTTGTGGCTTTGTAGCCGAGCTCTTTCATTATAGCTTCCACACTCGCCTTTCCAGCGTGTTTTCCGAGGATTATGCTCCTCGTTCTTCCTATTACTTCGGGAGAAATCGGCTCATACGTTTTGGCATCTCTCAAAACAGCTGAAGTGTGTATCCCACTCTCATGAGTAAAAGCGTTCTCTCCAACAATTGGCTTGTTCGGTGGAACGACTACTCTCGTCAACTTTTCAACGAGTTTGGATGTGGGGTAGATCGCTTTCTTGTTTATCTTCGTTTTTATTCCGTATAAGTATTCTAACGCCATTACGACCTCTTCTAAGGCTGCATTTCCTGCTCTCTCACCCAATCCATTTATGCAGCAGTGTATTTCGTCTGCTCCTCCTTTAACTGCGTAAATCGTGTTTGCTGTGGCTAATCCAAAATCATCGTGCCCATGAAAAGCCACTGGCAGCTTTACGACTTTCTTCAACTCTGACATTATCTCTTTGGCTCTTTCTGGCGTTAGAACTCCGACTGTGTCTGTGAAAGTTAGCCTGTCAGCACCAGCCTCTTCTCCCGCCTTCAACAACTTTTTTATGAATTCAAAATCTGCTCTGGATGCATCCTCTCCTCCGAATTCTACGATTAATCCTCTCTCTTTAGCGTATTCGACCATTTCAATTGACATCTGAATTATATCCTCACGGGTTTTCCCCGGAAATTTGCTCTTAATGTGAATGTCCGAGGATGGGGCGACCATGAAAATAGAATCAGCTCCAGCATCAGCTGCTGCGTCGATATCCTCCTTTTTAATCCTTCCGAAGCTGCAAATCTCGGCTTTTAACCCGGCTTCGCTTATCGCTTTTATGGCTTTGAACTCTCCTTCAGAAGCTATGGCTGTTCCAGCCTCAATTATGTCTACTCCGAGGTTGTCCAAAGCTTCAGCTATCATGAGTTTCTGCTCAACGCTGAGCGAAACTCCAGGCGTTTGTTCCCCGTCTCTCAGTGTGGTGTCGAGTATTATCACTGACATTGTTGGAAAGGCTGCACTAATGTTTATAAAAGTTTTTAGCGAGGGGAGAAAGGAGGTAAAGGACTGAGAGGAGGAGAATTCCAACGGAAAGCTTTGCATCGACGAAAGCGAGTAAAATAAGGATTGCTGCAACACTCAAAAGCTTCGCATCCTTAACCTTTTTGTACTCGATCTTGCTGACCATGAAAAAAGTTAGAAGTAACGCTGCAAAAAGTGCTAAATTTTTTGAATGCAGAAAGAGAGGAACAACTATCATTGCTGAAGCTGTTACAGGAAATCCGACGAAATCTTCTTTAGTTACGTTCAGAAATCTTGCAAGGCGGTAAATTGAAGCAAAAAGGTAGGGCAAAGCGAAAATTCCGAGGAAATACGTAGGGGCGACTCCGAAAGAGATAAAATCTGCCAAAGTATCGAGACTTCTACCGAATTCTCCAGAACCATATTTTCTTGCCAGATATCCGTCCAAGCCATCAGCAAAAGCAGCGAGAAATATAAAGGAGGGATTATGGTAGTATATGGCGAGGAATCCGAAGGTTGCGTTCAGTATTGAAAATACATCTGCCAACTTCATCTTCTCACAGCAACTGTCTCTCCAGCCTTAACTTTTTCCCCAACTTTTTTAACGAAAACGTAATTTTCGGGCACTTCCAAAGCAACCCTCGAACCGAAAATTATCATGCTTATTCTCTGCCCTTTTTCAACTTTCTCCCCTTCTTTCACCCAGCAGATAATTCTCCTTGCAAAAATTCCGGCGATTAATTCAACAACGAAAGTACCTTCTTCGCTCTCAATTTCTATCACCTTTTTCTCGTTCTCCCCTCTTATAAACGCCGGTCGCTTTTTTCCGGGAACGAAGGTTATCTTTTTAACTATTCCGCTCACCGGAGACCTTTGAATGTGGCAGTCGAATAACCCCATGAAGATTTCCAGCCTCCCATCTTTAACGAAATCTATTCTTCCGTCCGCTGGAGAGACTACCCAATTTCCGATCTCTCTTTCAGGATCTCTGAAGAAGAAAATTGTAAAAGCTATTAGAGCTGAGAGTAGAGGAATTAGGAACTTTACGAAAATTCCGAGAGGTAGTAAGAGGATTAGAATTAAAATGACTTTCAACGCTTCTTTTCTAACCAAGTTCTCACCACCACATCCTTAGCTTTGAATATGTCCTCGGCAAAGTTCGGCAGATACTTAAAAACTTGCATTGCAATGATTATCAATGCTACCGTCGCAAGCAGTTTGGAGATTACGTGGTGGGCTATGTAGAAACTGTTTTCACCAAACCAACTATCTCCGTAGGCGAGGATTATAAACGTGTTTCTTAAAAGGTTGAGCACGTAAATTACTGGAACGGAAACTAAAAAAGCTTTAAGCTTGTTAACAACTCTTCCTTCCGCCCCCAACGAAATTCCGGCGAAAAGTGATATGCTCTCTATTCCCGTGCAGGCGAGAATTATTTGTACGATTTTGTCGTTGTAGTATATGAGATCTTCCCTGACTGTAAATTCGTAACCGAGAAAACTTGCTAAAATTGATGTTTGAGCAGCTACTATCTCTATTAGCTCTTTTCCGAGCATAGTTTCAGCGAAGGTGAAGTAAATAAGAGAGGAGATGGCAGCAATGAATGTTAGCCTTGGAAAAACGTCGTCATTAGCTCTTAGAATCGTTAAGCCGAGGAGGGTGAAGAGGGAAAAGGCTGCAACCATAAGCGCGGAGTTGAAATAATCGGAAATACTGAGATAGTAGGGTAAATTTAGCAGCCAAAACACTCCGAAGGTCGTCCAAGATATGAAGCCGACGAATTTATTTTTAGTTGACGCGTAGATGAACATTAGGAGCGTTGAGGTGAATTGTAGCATGGCAAATCGTTTTTATGCAGAGAATATACAGTTTTCGTTGTGTTCGACTTTCACATACACAGCGTTTACTCGGATGGAAGGGGAAGGATAGACGAAATAGTTAGGAAAGCTCGAGAAAGGGGGTTGAAGGTCATTTGCATAGCTGATCACTCTTCTGAACATTCCCTCGGACTTACGAAGAAAAAAGCTGAGAAAAGATCGATAGAGATTGAGATGGCGGAGCAGAAATATGGAGTTGTTGTTCTTAACGGAGTGGAGTGCGGCATTCTTGAAAACGGGAGGATAGAAAAGCCAGAATTTAAATTTGATCTAATAATCGCCTCTATTCACAGCTACTTGACTCCGGAGGAATACTACAAAAGGTTGAGGGAATGCATAAGAACTCAGGAAATTCACGTTCTCGGACATCTGCATTCGGAAATGGTTAGTTTGGATGGTAGGATTCCGGAATACGATCTTGAGATTATCGATCTTGCAAAGGAGAACTGCGTGGCGATAGAGATTAACAGCTATCATAAGGCTCCCCCTCACGATATAATAGAAGAAGCTGGTAGGAAGGGGTTAATTTACTCGATAGGGAGCGATGCGCATTCGGTTGAGCGAGTAGGAGACGTTTCGTGGGCGAAAAAGCAGGCGGAGAAAAACTTTAGAAAGTCCATATTGGATGTGATTCTATGAAGTGCATAACGCTTACAGTCGATGCGATAATTCCCTACGAGGGAGGAATAGTTCTCGTAAGGAGAAAGAACGAGCCTTTTAAAGGGAAATACGCTTTGCCCGGAGGAATAGTTGAGTACGGAGAAAGGGTTGAAGATGCTGCTGTAAGAGAAGCTGAAGAGGAAACCGGGCTGAAGTGTAAAATAGAAAGACTCGTTGGAGTTTACTCCGATCCGAACAGAGATCCGAGAGGGCACTTCGTTTCGATTTGCTTCATTCTCATTCCCGTGGGAGGAGAGCTTAAAGCTGGAAGCGATGCCGAGGATGTGAAAGTTTTTAAACTCGAAGAACTTCCGGAATTAGCATTCGATCACGAAAAAATGATAAAGGATGCGGAGGTGTATCTGCGTGGAATTCTGTCCAAAGTGTAGGAGCATAATGATATATCAAGGAGATAAAGCGGTTTGCAGAAAATGCGGTTTCGAAAAGGATGCCGGAGAAGCAGAACTCATCACGGTTTCAAAGAGGAACAAGGAGGAAATTCCGGTGATAGAAGAGGAAAACATAAAAACTCTTCCGACAACAAACGTCGTCTGTCCGGCCTGTGGAAATCGAGAAGCCTACTGGTGGCTGAGGCAGTTAAGAGCGGCGGACGAAAGCGAAGTTAGATTTTTCCGCTGTACGAAGTGTGGGAAAACTTGGAGGGAGTACGATTAAATTTGAAGGACGAGCTTTAATGCTGCCCCATCTTTTCCCATTATGCTTGGTTCAAGGTAGGAGCGGGCTTCAACCTTAAACCCGAACTTTTCGAAGATGTGCAAAGCGACACGATTTCTCTCGTTTATGAACGCTATTAATCTTCTGATTCCTCTGCTCTTTGCGAACTCTATCATTTCCTTCACCAAGTGCTGTCCAAGCCCTTTGTTTTGATAACTGTCGTGAACTATGACAGCCAATTCGGCAGATTTTTCACCCACCTTTATTAGCCTACTTTCAGCCACTATCTCTCCTTTCTCATTTTCCGCAACAACAGAGTAGACATTTTCGAAATCCACCCTCTCGAACATTTTCTTGACTTCCTCCTTTGAAAACTCGTAAGGTCTGAGAAAACGGAGGGACTTCTCCGATAAAGTTGTGTACATTCTTATTAACTTCTCCAAATCGTTTTTCTCGGGAAATTTGAGCGTAATTTCCTCGCCGGTCGTGATTTTTACTTTCTTGGGGAACTGCACAAAAGTAAAAAAGGAATGCGATATTTACGTATTGTCTTTTCATTTTGTTGCGAGTTATCAAATGACCATAATGAACAAAACGTTTAAAACCAGATACCAAAAAGATTTCTTTAAGCCGGGGTTGCCGAGTGGTAAGGCGGCGGCCTGCTAAGCCGCTGGGCTCTGCCCGCGTGGGTTCGAATCCCACCCCCGGCGTAAGAAACTTTGTTTCCATGTCGTATCCAAGTACTCAAAGGAGATATATCGAGAAGGTTTGTTTTATTTTTAAATTCACTCTCAACCAGTTTTGCATTTGCATATTCTCTAATAATGGTTTTAGTAAACACATCTTTTCCTCGAAACCTTTGCAATATCAACCTTAATTGGCGGAGATATTACTGTAGCTCCTTTTATAGCACGAATAAACACTTGTTCTGTGGTAATGATCTCTATAGGGAAGTTGGTTGTCTTTTTTCTGATGTTTACTTTCACATCATTCCAAACACTTAACTTTGGTTTTGCTACACATTGTACGGATGGTCGTATGGGAAGTAGTGTGGGGGATGGAGGATACTATCGGTAAGTCTGGGATAATGATAATATATATTGAGAAAATACTCGGAGTTGGACCATCAACAGCGGAAAAGCTGGGAATACTGGTTACAGCACAACCGAAGCGATTGCCGTAGCATCTCCTCCTGAACTAAGTGCTGCTGAGATTGACGAATCCAGCGCTGCCAAAATTATAGTTGTAGCGGCTGCAAGAAAGCACACAAACATAGGCGATTTTGAGACCAGAAATAAAGTTCTCGAGAGAAGGCGGAGCGTGAGAAAGATAACAACTGGTAGTAAAGAGTTTGACGCCCTTGCTGGGTGGCGGGATTGAGCTTGCCGTGAATGTTCAGTTTCTTGTTGAAGAAGGTGGGCTTGATAGAGTTTTTAGTATGCCAGGGAGAAGTGATATAGAGTACTATCTTGCTCACTTGACATGTGGTGAGTTTTGTATTCAACAGTTCCCATTCAACATAACTTTTAATGTTAGGAATAAATTTAACGAGAGTGAGGTTAGAGAATACTTAACAGAATAGGGCATACTTAACGGCATATTTCTCAAAGAAGATATATCTCATTTCAAGATCGTGGCATTATTAAGAAAGCTCCTGAAGGTAAAATACACCATTTCATCTTTAAACTCTGCGATCTCGAACATCTCAAAGAGCTATGCAAATTATGTAAACAAAAAACAAGCCTCTTCACATTTTTGGATATGTAGATAACCTCGCAGCAAAATCAATTTTACTACTTTCCTATAAGTACTTCTCATCAATAATTTCATCTATCTCGGCTTTTCTCCTAGGGTTTAATGAGACTTCCAAACCGTAAGATGTCGGTTTAGCGAGTAATAATCCTTCTTTAATCAGTTCTTCTGCAACTTTTTTAGCTAATCCACGTAAATGTTTAGGAATTCCGGAAGTTAGCTTATCAAAACTCGTATGAGCATGCCCCCATTTTCCTCTTCTTTTTAGCTTTTTGAGAATCGTAGCTTTGAGAATACTGTGAAGTTCTTCATCGTTCATCTTGCTTAACATTGATGAAAAGATATTTAAGCATTTGTTAAACAGTAGTTTTTGATATCGATATCAAAAAGCGGAATGGGTGTTAAAATGGTAGAAGAAACATTATTTCTGAAATTCTTAGGGAAAGATAATCCGATAATAAGAGTAATTGACTTCCTAATCGATAACGAGGCTTTCGATTACTCCAAAACAGAAATAGCAAAAGGAGCTGGAATTAGCCGAACTACCTTGCTTAAGATTTGGAAAACTCTTGAAAATCTCGGAATAGTCGTGGAAACAAGAAGAGTAGGGAGGGCAAAAATGTACAAGCTAAACAAAAACAATCCAATCGTTCAAAAGTTTATCGAATTGGATAATGCTATTTCTGAATATTACGCTAAGAAATGTACTGAAATAACAGTTAAGAGATGATTTCATTGGCTATGAAATAACAACTAAAGAAAATTGGAAGGAGATAAAAGAGCAGAATATCTGGGGAATTCCCAAAAGACACAAGAATACGATTATGAAGGTTAAACTCAAATGATAAGCTCCTGATTTACGTTAAGCAGGAAAAAGTTGATAATAGAATTAAGAGAGGACGACAACTTAAATTTCATCACCATGCTAAACACCTTTTTAAGTTGTACAGTGCTATGAATAAAAGAATTCAGTAGTCCCACAGCGCCCCTCTCCCCTCGTTCTCATCTCGTACATCGATCTCCTTGTCAACACTTCTTTATACCTTCAGTTGTCATCATTCTTTGAACTCATACGCAAGACTCTTAATCATCGCTATAGTTTCCCATTTCCCCTCGTGCAGCTCATTAGCCAGAGTTAGCATTTCCTCGATTTCTTCACTTAACTCGATTGTCTTCAGAGCGATCAAGGCTGTGAAGATTTTATCGGCTTCATCGAAGCTAATTTCTCTCTTTTCCAAACCTTCAGCAACTTCCAACACGAGCTCTGCTATTTTCTTCTCAGCTTCTTTGGCATCGATATCTACCAAATCGAGGATTTCCATAACCCTCTCC
>NZ_WANY01000118.1:0-10388 GCF_015521575.1 Ferroglobus sp. | reverse complement strand
TAGGCGAGATGTCTTTTTAAAACTCGGAGGATTCAATCCAGAGATGGGGGTATAAAAGGTAGAAGAATGCTTCAGGGTGGTGAAACCGAGCTGTGCGAGAGAATGAGAAGGAAATTTGGGAGAGGAGTGATGTACAACCCGAATGCAGTAGTTTATCACAAAATTTTTGAGAAAAGAGTTAAGTTCGGCTTTCTTGCAAAAAGAGCTTTCTGGCAGGATTACTCGAAAGCAGTGATGGAGAAAGTAGTCGGAAATATCGGAGAGGAACGAAGTTTTTTAGAATACATTTTTTAAACAGGTTGATCGCGAGAATGAAAGGTGCCATTTCTGGAAAAAGCGAAGAAGCTGAGAAGCTGGCTTTAATGCTTCTCTTCACATTCTTAGTGGGTTGTGGATACGTTTTTGGGAAGTTGAAGCAATGAAGTTCGTTAAGCCTCAGTAAACTTTTTATCATTTTCAAGCTTAATCGCTTCGATGAAAAAAGATGTTGAGGTTCTTTTGAAAAGAGCGAAGGGTTTTATTAAAGATGCTATCGAAGATTTGAAGCGTGAAGATTTCGATTTGGCTATGTTTCACGTCGAACAGGCTTGTCAGCTTATAATAAAGGCAAAACTTCTCGATCTTACGGGTTATTTTGAGAAAACTCACAGTCTCAGAAGATTGCTGAGAGATCTCGCATCGGTTGTTGAAAGCGATGAATTGGAAAAATTCGTTGAGGACAATTGGACTGTCCTGAGGAACCTCGAATTTGCTTACATAGCTTCGAGATACCTACCGGAAGAGTTCAGGAGAGAAGAAGTCGAAGAGGCTCTGAAGCTCTACGATAAGCTGAGGGAACTGCTATGGAGTTCCTGAGAGATGTTTACAAGAGGAGAAAAAAGTATTTTGAGGAGCTTGAGAAGTACCTTGAAGAGATAAAGAAGTTCGTCGATTACATTTGTCCAGATGCCAAAGTTTACGTTTTCGGATCCGTCGTGGAAGGGGATTATTCAGTAGGATTAAGCGATATAGATGTTGCTGTCGTTTCGAACGATTTTGAGGACAGAAATAAGAAGCTTGAAGTTTTTGGAAAGCTAACAAAAAAATTCTTCGAGTCTCCCTTCGAGTTTCACGTGCTTACGGAAGAGCAGTGGGAGAATCTAAGGAGGTTCGCAAAAAGGTATAGAGAGGTCGGTTAGATACAGATTTAAACTCAGCGGTCTATTTTAGGCTGTGCAAGTTTCGGTTGTGATTTCGACGTACACTGAAGAACGATTTCAGGATGTGAGGAGATGCATTGAATCGCTGAAAAATCAGACGAGAAAGCCGGACGAAATCGTGCTCGTTTTGGATCCTATTGACGACCTCGTGAGCTTTTACGAAACTCGGATGAGTGATGAAGTAAGGATTGTTGAATCTTCTGGTTTTGGTCTTTCGAATGCGAGAAACAAGGGTGTCGAAGTCTCTAAAAGCGATATAATTGCTTTCATAGACGACGACGCCTGGGCTGACAAGTATTGGTTGGAGAACTTGCTCAGGAATTTCGAAGACAAGAAAGTCTGGGTAGCGGGAGGAAGAATTGTTCCTGTGTTCGATGGAAAAAGACCAAGATGGCTGGCTGAAGAACTCGACTGGATTGTGGGGTGCACGTATAAGGGAATGCCGGAAACAAAAGCTGAAGTCAGGAATCCGATTGGTGCGAACATGGCATTTAGAAGGGAAGTCTTTGATGTTGCTGGGAAGTTCAGATCTGAAGTTGGGAGATACGGTAAAAAGCTGCTTGGAAGTGAAGAGACGGAGCTTTGCATGAGGTTGAAAAAGATAAAACCGGAAGTTAAGGTTATTTACGACCCCTCGGCTGTTGTCTATCACAGGGTTCCAGAAAGCAGAGCTAAGCTAAGTTATGCTTTGAGGAGAGCGTATTATGAGGGATATTCGAAGGCTATTCTTTCCAAAGAATACGAACTCCAAACCGAGAGGAGCTACACGAAAACCTTGTTGAAAGGAATGCTCAAAAACATCTTAAAAGGTAGATTTTCAGAATGTTTTGGAATTCTGCTCGTATTTGTGGTAGTCGGTCTGGGATGGATGTTCGGTAAATTCAGGTAATAATTGGCAACTTTTAACGAGATTTAGTTTTAGAGATTTTCAGCTTCTCTAATGTAAATTTATCGCTCCAAACCTTACGCACTTACCTCGGTAAAAATCCTCTTTCATCTATGCTTACTTTTACAAGCACTCTCAGTTAGTTTTTTCTGCATTTCCACCTCTAACGAGTTTTACATCTTATTGTAGACTTGGAAAAAATTTTCTTCGAGAAGCTCTACGACGGATTGTAAGACCGATCAATAGCTATGGAAAATCTCTTATGGTAAACCTGTTTAGCAAAATAGGTTCAAGTCGGCTGACGATTAAACTCATTAGAGAAGACTCCGAAATCGGGGAAATTAAAGCTAAGCTGAAGATAACTTAATTCTGTCAGTTTTCTCTGACATATAGCTCTTTTATCTTGTCCACAGCCTTATCAAACTCTTCGATCAGGTAATAAGCCTCAATGTTAACTTTTTTAGCATTCCTTGCCATAACCTTGTCGTTCGTTATCAGAATAGAGTTCGTTATTTTAGCTGTGGCTATGAAGTAGATATCCACTGCCCTTCCTTTCACTAAGAATGCGATTTCGTATGCTGTATCGAACAGATCCACCTCTGAAATCAAATTGATTTCAGACGTCAAATCATCAACGAATTTTCTTACTAAATTGGTGCTCTTTTTCCTTCCCAAAATGGTTGCTAACTCTACCTTTAAAATCTTGGGAGCGTAAACTCGCTGATCTTTAACTTTCTTCAAAAGTTCATTCGCTTTTTTATACCTTTCACCAAGCTTTGGTAATAGAGAATCGACTATTACTGACGTATCGAGAACTATCATCTCCTCTCACTCAAGAGTATCTCGGTTAAATCTTCGTCGATGTCCTCGAAGTACTTCTGATACTCCTTGATAACATCATATATCCTTCTCTTCTCAATCCTTATTCGCACTTTCTCCCCTTCCTTTAAATCCACTTTTTCAAGAGGTTTGAAAACTCCATTTTCATATATTGCCTCTATTACCTTTGCCATAACCCTAAATCACCTCGAATCTTCAAATACCTTTTGTCGAATTCAACCTTGCTTTTGCAATTGTCACGATAGAGATTTTTCTCGATAAGAGCTTTTTTCGGCTCAATTTCTCTTGTACGTTTAATTGCAAAGCTCGGGATTGCCGAGTTTCAATTCAGATAATCAATTTAGCGTGATATTCGAATAAACTAAATCCTTACGAAATCTCAGCGATAATCGTAGCGAAAGTAACTGGCTTTAGGATTCTCTACGAAATTGTGAATACTTCATCAGGTGGAAAGAATATGTCTTAACGAGAAGGGATCTCATCTGCGCTCCGATTACTGCCGCAAATTTTCGAATTAAACAGAAGTTTTTACTCCATGCTTCTTCTCAAACACCAAATTTCGAGCTTTAAACACTCTTTAGGGTCGCATTCAACAAGTAAACAGCCAAAACAAGGAGGTAATCCAGTTATAGCTTCGACTTTTTTCATTAACTCTATTAAGCTCGGCTCCTCCTCTTCTTCCTCCACCTCCACATGGGCGGGGACTATTTTAAAAGTCTTTACGCCATCAACAACAACCTCAATTCTCTTTATCAGCCCCTCTTTCTCAAGCTTCCTGAGTATTCTTGAGCACTTGCTACTATCGATATTCAACTCCTTCCAGAGATCCTTTTGAAGAATCTCACCTTTCTTTTCGAGGAGTTTTAAAATCTCCTCTCTCGTGTCTATCATCTTTTTACTCCTCAAAAGGCTGTATCAGCACGATGTTGTTTCCTCTTAGTACTATATCCCCGAGTACTCTGATTTTCTCCCCGTCTTTGTACTCGTAAGCGTTGGACAAGTGGAGGTTCATGTAATCGTCCACACTCTCAAGTCTCCCAACTAAGCTCGTCTCTTCTCCTTTCATTTCAACTCTTATTTCCTTGCCGATCAGTGATTTAACCATTTGATTTGGCAGCATTCATTCTCACCTCCTTGAATAGCAAAAGGATATTGGGAGAAAACAGTATATATAACTTACTCGAAGATTTTTCATGATTCTTCTAACCGGTGGTGCGGGGTTCATAGGGAGTCACTTGGCTGATAAACTCGTTGAAATGGGAGAAAAAGTTAGGATTATTGATAACCTCTCCTCCGGAAAAATGGAGTATATAAACGAAAACGCCGAATTTATCAAAGGAGACCTGAGAAATCCGGATGACGTGAGAGAGGCTTTGAGAGGAGTAGAAGAGGTCTGGCATGTGGCAGCGAATCCAGAGGTAAGACTCGGAGAGAAGGATCCAAAAACGATATACGAGAACAACCTTCTCGCCACTTACGTTCTTCTTGAAGAAATGAGAAAAGCAGGAATCGAGAGGATCGTTTTCACCTCCACCTCAACCGTTTACGGAGAGGCTGAAGTTATTCCAACTCCAGAAGATTACAAAACGATACCCATTTCCATTTACGGAGCAACCAAACTCGGTTGTGAGGCTTTGATTTCCTCGTACTGCCATACTTTCGACATGCAAGCTTGGATTTACAGATTTGCCAACGTTATTGGGAAGAGAAGTACCCACGGAGTTATATACGACTTCATACAGAAGCTGAAAAAGAATCCGAACGAGCTCGAAATTCTCGGAGACGGTAATCAGACGAAGTCCTACATCTACATCTCAGATTGCGTCGAAGGCATCATCTACGGATTGAAAGCCGATGATCAGCTGAACATATTCAACTTGGGTAACGAAGACTGGATAAGTGTGAAGAGAATAGCTGAAATAGTCTGCGAAGAGCTTGGAGTCTCCCCTAAATTCAAGTTCACCGGAGGAAGGAGGGGGTGGAAAGGGGACGTGCCCCTAATGCTCCTATCCATAGAAAAGATAAAGAAACTCGGCTGGAAGCCGAAGTATAGTAGCGAGGAAGCTGTTAGAATGGCTACAAGAGATCTAATCGAAGAAAGCGTGCTCGAAAGTTAGGAAAGCGACACCCACCATAGCAACGGAGAAGGAGAGAATTAATGCGAGAGGAGAAAGGATGTCGTCAACAGTTCCCATCTTAGCCATGTTTAAAGCTGCAAGAGTTGAGCTTATAACGGGAAATACGACCGGAAACAGTAGTATGGGCATTAGCAACTCTCTCGTTTTTGATTTGAGAATTAAAACCGAAAGGGAGCTGCTGACTATGACGAAAGCGACATTTCCAGCAGTTAAGGAGAGCAGAAAAAGCGGTGTATTTTCGATCTTCGGTTGAAACAGGACGAAGAAAATCGGGACGATCATGGCTTCAACGAGAAGCATTAAAAACAGGTTATAGAGCGTTTTTCCGAACAAAACGCTGATAGGGTTTATTGGAGAAATTCTTAAACCATCTAAAGTTCCAGCCTCAAGCTCCCTCAGAAAAGCCCTTGAATAGCCGAGCATACCTACAAAAAGAAGAACAATCCAGAGGAGGGGAGACGCAACAACATCATACGCCTCCACTGGAATAGAGACGCTGAACATGGCTGAAGAGATTAGAGCGAAGAGAAGCATGAAGTATATCGAGTTTTTCGTTCTAAGCTCCACTCTAATATCTTTTTTTGCAATTTCCACCACTTTCAAGAAAGCACCTCCTTGTAAACACTTTCTATGTCCTCCGAGCTACCATCAAATACGATTCTTCCCGAAGACATGATCAAAGCTCTTTCGCAAGTTTTTTCAGCTTCTTCAAGATCGTGGGTAGTTAATAGGATCGTTCCGTCAAAGTTTTCGAGAATTGTAAAGAGCTCCTTTTTTCCGAAAACGTCCAAACCCGTTGTAGCTTCATCAAGAATTAATATCTTAGGAGAGTGGATCAAAGCCCTCGCTATTGCCAGCCTTTGCTTCATACCTCGCGAAAAGTTTCTAACGAGTTCATGCCTTCTTTCATACAGCCCGAACTCCTTAAGCAGCTCAGGAATTCTGCTTTCATCAGCCTCGTAAAGTTTAGCGTAGAATTCAAGATTCTCGTAGGCTGTAAGCTCTTCGTAAAGGAATGTGTGGTGTGAAACTACACCGAACATCTTCTTAACCTCGTACTCCTTAAAAGGATCTTTTCCAGCCACCTTTACTTCACCGCTCGTAGGCTTCGTTATTCCGCTTATGATTCTGACCGTCGTCGTTTTTCCAGCTCCGTTCGGTCCAAGCAAAGCGACCTTCTCTTTCTTCCTAACCTCAAAGCTTATCCCATGCAAAGCCACAAATCTTCCGAACCTTTTTACGACATTTCTCAGAACTATATCCATCTTCCCAGCTCCTCCAAGGCTTTCTCCACTCCGAGGGCTATGCCTTCAACTTCAATGTCCCCTCCCTTAGCTCCATCTCCGACCACTACTATCCTCTCTTTAAAAACAACGCCCAAATCCGAGCCGGCTTTGATTCTATTCACCGGCCAGTCTCTGCTGAAGCTTTGGACAGCAAGCAACTCGAAGTTCTTTCCAACCACCTCTCTTATTTCCCTCAATCCGACCTCTACTGCTCTCCTCGCATCCCCCTTAAACGGCTGATGTACTTGAAGCATAACTCCCTTGCCAAGGTTGGGATCCGCGTTCGTCACCTCGTTCATTCCGGCTATGTTTTTATTCGCTATGAAAAGAACGCCAGTGTGTTCTAAAAACGGTTCTTCGAGTTTGAGAGTGTACTTTATCCCCCTGCTCTCCTCTGGAAGATTTACTTTCTCTCCCATGAGTTCGGCGGTAAGCTTGTGACCGACGTTAGAGACTACGCCGTCAAAACTCTTCCACTCTTCAATAAGCAACTTAACCTCTTCATTCGATTTTTTTATCCCTCTAACTTCCTTTCTCAGATAAATTTTCCCTCCCATGCTCTCAAGGTTCTCTACAAGCTCATCTATTACAGCCTTACACCCTCCAATCGGGATTCCCGGTCCCCGATACTTTACGGTCTGCTTAAATATCTCGTAAAACTTCCTGAAGGTTATATCCTCAGAATATATGCTCAAGCTCCAACCGAGGAACGAGTTAAGAAACGCTTTCGTAAAATCATCGAGAGAGTTTGCAAAGACGTCGAGTGTTCTGTCTTTAAACTTCGAAATTGCAAGCTCTTTGTAGAATTTCAATATCGCTTTCAGAGGAAAGACTCTCCTTCTAACTTCAATTCTCTCCCCATTCCAGAGAAACTCTCCTTCTGGCTTCGAATCAATTATTTCGACCCTTACTCCTATCTTCTTTAAAAGTTTGGCTAAGGGACCTCTACTTCCGTGGGGGATCATGTGTAGAGCTCCGGTAGAAATTTCAAAACCTTTGTAGTTTAAGCTCGTGAACCTTCCACCAGGGAAAGGCAATCTCTCGTACACCTCAACTTTATAACCTTCTTTAGCCAAGAGATTCGCAGCGAGCAACCCACCAAGTCCAGCACCTACTACAGCGATCAACCTTTCACCGCCTTAACCGGGCAGTAGATTACGCATTTGAGGCACTTAACGCATTTCTCCTCATTTATCTTCGCCTTTCCGAATACCTCTATCGCCTCAAATTTGCATACAAGCATGCAGTAAGCGCATCCTACGCAATGGTCTTCTACTCTCACTTCAGCACACCTAACTCAGTTAGCCTCTCCGGAAGGTATACATCCGTGACGTAATCAAGTCCATATTTAGCCAAAGCCTGCTGCTCGGACTTCTTCCCCAGCTCAAGCTGTAGGTTTATCTCGCTCCTCCAAAACTCCGTATCGAATCTTGGATCCGTTAGAATCGCTTTTAAAGCCTGAATGTCTTTGTCGGTAAGCTTGTCGGAGGGAAGATCGTACTTGACGATGTCGGAAGGTCTTATCCCGACGAACATCGCAGAGGGAGTGGCTAAATACTCGCTCAGATGCGCCGCTTTAATACTTCCGTAAGCAACGCTTGCGTAGATTCTGTAACTCCAAGGATCTCCATCCGTAAAAACAACCACGGGAAGTCCCAACTCGGTATTTAACCTCTTCAGCAACCTCCTCGTGCTTCTCGCTGGCTGCCCTTTTAAGTGAACTACTATAGCTCTGAACTTCTCGTCAAATCCGTTCTCCACGAGTCTGTCCCTCATACCGCCGGTTTCAACGGCTATAACAAAATCCGCGTCGTGGTCGATAAACTCTATGTTGTCCACATTAACCGGAATCTGATAACCTCCCTCCCCGACATCCTCCTGACAGTGTATCTCCCTAATCCCCCTCCTTGTATTCTCTCTGATTCTCAACGGACCTATTACCGTCGCTCCATCCTCTTCCGGGCGAATTCTGAAATGCTCCCTCTGAAAGCTCGTTAAAATTTCGAGATCCTCTATTAGCCTATCGCTTTCAGCTTGCTCGTCAAATTTTGCCATCCCCCAGTTCTCGGAAATGTAGTAGAGTTCCCTCAGCGTAGACGATTTGTTCGCTTTCAACTGTTCTTTTAAAAAGCCGATGACGTAAGCCATCCTCAAAAGCATGTAAGCTCCTCTTACAGTTTTAGCGCTTCTTGTAGATCTTCTATCTCCGTAAACCCAAACTTCGCTTTTTTCATCGAACTCTATGTTGTACTTCGTCCTCGTCGCTATGTCTATTTCCGGCACCTCTCCTCTGCTCATCTGATCGTAAATTCTTTCGAGAATTTTAAGCAGGCTTGCTAAAGCCTCTCTTTCGTACTTCAAAAGCTTACCACCTCTCCCCCTATGATTTCATCTTCGCTCAAACCTTCTACAAGAGGTTTCTTGTTTATCAGTTTACCGGTAAACTCGTACTTTATTTCCACCTCCTCTTCAGGCATGAGTTCAACTTCAAAGATTGCGGAATTTCCAACTTTCTTTTCAGCTTTTATGTCTCCGCTGCTCATCTCGTAAACTTTAAACTTCCTCCTATACTTGGAGTAGTTTGCTATTTTTAGCACAGCAAAGTTTCTTCCGTCTTCCGCAAACACGCTTCTTGAAATGTAAACACTTCCCATTATCCTCGCCACGACTTTCTCGTAGTCCGGAACTTCTCTCCCAAGGACTTCGCTAACTTTTTCAGCGAGTAGTGGTATTATCTTGAAGAGTTCGCTTTCCTTCTTTTTCTTCCTCTCTATCCTCGATTTTCTTTCGAGATATTCTCTCAGCTTTCTTCCAGCCTCTTGCAAGGCAAGTCTCAACTCTTCTACTATTTCGGGAATCGAAGCTACCGCTTCTTTAGACTCGGATGTGTAGGGAACGTTCGTCGAAGCGAGATGAATCAAGATCACCATCGGAGCTTGAGGGAGTTCTCCTTTATTCTGTGAAATTCCGTAACTCTTCCAGTTAACGCTTTCAACAGCTTTTGTCAATGCACAGCCACCTTGCTGGTAGAGGAGGGGTATTTTGTTGGCAAACCTCAAAATTTTCACTTTCTCCTCTCTAATTTCTCCCCCGTAGGCAATTCCCACCTCGATCAGGAACGGATGTCCTGAGTAAACCTTGGGTTTCCTTGTCGTTGCGAAAACGAATTCGGGCTTGAATTCCTCAAGAAGGCTTCTCTTTATCAAGTCCTCTCCTATCGGAGAGAGGCAATCGGTGGGAGGAGGTAGAAGATTCGTTAGCTTAAAAGCCTCAAGAAGTTTCTCCGCCTCATCCCTACTCAGCTTTTTCGGATCAGCATTTCCGCTCAAACCAGCTTTTTGAATGATTTCCTCGGCAATTCTGTCTCCAACTCTAACGAATTCTTTTTTTAAAAAGCTTTTCAGATCTCTGTGCTTCGTGTATTTCAGCATGTTCAAAAGAGTGCCAAGCTCTATTCCGTGAGGATGCGGCTTTATCTCCTTCGGTGGTTGCGGAGGAATATTCGAAATCCTCTTGAACTCGTGAATCGTGCCGTCAGGCTCTATGAGAGTCAGTCTTGCGTGGGGATTCACTATAGAAGTCTGCCTCAAATACTCGTAAACGCTCTGCCTCTTTTCTTTTACGTAGCTTCCAACGATCTCAAGCTCTATTCTTGTTCCGTGGGGAGCGTACCACTCCACTTTTTTCTCGGAAACTATCTCCGGCTCGTTCTTCTTCGTGTTTATGAAAAGCTCGATCTCGTAAGCTTCCTCCCCTTCAACCTTGGACAAAATTTTCGCTGGCTTTCCCGTAGAGATTTGAGCGTAGAGTACTGCTGAAGAAATCCCAATTCCCTGCTGCCCTCTGCTCTGCTTTATGGTGTGAAACCTTGAGCCGTAAAGGAGCTTCCCGAAAACCTTTGGAATCTCCTCCTTCTCTATCCCCGGTCCGTTATCCTCGACTATAATTCTGTAGTTCTTTCCAACTCTAAAAATTTTGACGAGGATGTCGGGAAGAATTCCCGCTTCCTCGCAGGCATCTAACGAGTTGTCCACTGCTT
>NZ_WANY01000117.1:0-2926 GCF_015521575.1 Ferroglobus sp. | reverse complement strand
GTAGAGATAAGCTCCCTCCCCGTATTCCACCTCGTAAAAAATTCTGCTTACCCCTTCTTTAACAAGCTCGTAGGAGATTATCGTTATGAAAGCTACTCCGGCAATTAGCGAACCGATGTTAACAGCCAAGCCGTGACCAAGGGGATGAGAGTAGTCTGCTGGCTTCGATGCAACTCTCAAAGCGTAGAGGAGATTTAAGATAATCATAACATCAGTTAAGTTGTGGAAAGATTCGGCAAGAAGAATTAGGTAGTTCGTTTTTAAATAGCCGATAAGCTTTAGAGAGATCGAAACCGCATACAAGATTAAGAGAAGCTTTAACTTCATTTTCTCTTCTTCTTTTTGATGAGGGAAGGAAGATGTATCGCGTATCTCCCATTCTCTTGCAAAGCTATTATGATTTCGTCCCTCTCAAGGAGCTTCTCGATGTTTATCTCGTAAGTTCCCGGAGCTACTATTCTGACGCTCTCAATTTTCTCGAACTGTTCCTCAAGCTCCTCCTTTTCTCTCCCCTTAACCTTTGGAATGTAAAGAAATTTGTTGTTTCCGCACTCACAGCCTTTTAAAATATTCACATCCCCATCAGCGAAGATTTTTCCGCATTTGGTGCACTGATGTGGCATTTCAATCCCCTATTTTGACGAGAGCCGTAATTAGGTCTTCTTTCTTTTCCAAAGTTTTTAATCTGTTCGCAGGGCCAATTACCGTCAATCTGCCTTTCTTCTTTCCGAACAGCTTTGAGAAAAAGCCCTCCTTGTAGGGGTAGCTTTCCACTTCAATTCCCACGAAGTTCTCGTGATCTATTTCGAGCATCGTCATTTCTATCAGCTTGGCTTCCTCCTCTGGAGTTAGTCCGGATTCAAGGACGACTATCTTTCCCTCCTTCACGCTGTCGAGAATCATCCTCAGCTTCTCCATTGAAGCCATTTTTTCAAGCCTCTCTTTAGAGATCAGACTAAGTTGAACACCCTCCATAACCATCACCCGAATTTCTCAGCCATAGCCCTATAGAGGTTCTCGATGTTTATTCCCTTAAGAGCGGAGATCGGCACTACCGTGTGCTGGGGAAAAGCTGACTTTATTCTTGCCGGAGAGGCGTTGGGCAGATCTATTTTATTCGCCACTATCAGCAAAGGCAATCCCCTCGCCTCTATGTTACCGACTATCGTAACGTTCACCTGCGTATATGGATCTTCGGTGGAATCCATAACGAGAAGTATTCCGTCCAAGTCGTCGAGCCACTTTATCGCCTCTATAACTCCCTCAGTAGCCTCCTTAGCCCTTCTCTTCGCCTCTTCCTCGCTCATCCCGTACTTTAAAAAGTCGTGGAAGTCTATTTTCGTAGCAATTCCGGGAGTGTCAACGATGTCTATCGTAAGTGTTTTTCCGTCCACTTCTATTTTCACACCTTCTCTAAGCTTAGCCCTCCTCGTTTCATGAGGAATTTCGCTTTCAACCCCCATTACATCTCCGGTCCAGTCCCTCAAAATTCTGTTTGCAAGTGTTGTTTTGCCGGCATTCGGCGGACCGTAAATTCCTATCCGCATCTTGTCTTTTTTAAAGAATAGCCTAAGGATAAAGCCGAACTTCTTTTTTATCGATAGCAGCAAGCCCATAAAAAAAGAAAGTTTGAGTTAGTTAAAAACTTACCGCTCACTCAATCGTTATAGCATCGTTCGGGCAGACATCCACGCAAGTTCCACATTCGGTGCAGATGTCTGGATTTACCACAGCCACATCGTTCAACTCTATAGCCCCGACTGGGCACTCATCCACGCAAGTTCCGCAGGCCGTGCACAGATCCGGGTTAACCTTAGCCGGCATACGAAGCACCTCCAAACCTTGGTGAGGATTTCATAATTTAATCTTTTCGGAAATTTACGAGAGATGATCGAAATTGTCATAATTAAGAGATGTTTTCGAACTAATTTTAAAGAACTCTCTTAAATTTCGTTTTATCTCCCTTCATCGTCGCATCGATACCCATCTTGGCTGTTACGTTGTCCTTAGCCGAAGGATCCAAGCTGCTCCCTCTCGCTCCGCTAATTACAACCAAATCCTTATCAGCTTGAAACCTTGTGGCTATCGCGTACTCTATATCTTCAAGGCTGTAGATATCGATGTCTTCATCAACAACAACTGCGTGCTTCAAACTCGGATGGGCTGCGAAAGCAGCGAGTATAGCGTTCTTCCCATCTCCTTCAGTTCTCTTCTCTATTTGAATTACCGCATGAAGCCAGTGTCTTCCACCGGGAGTCAAAGCAACGTTTTTCACTCTGCAGACCTTGGAAACTGCTTTGTAGATCTCCGGCTCTGCCGGCAATCCCATTAAAATCTGGTGTTCCTTTGAAGCGGGAGTTATCGAATAGTAGATGAAATCCTCCTTTGCATAGATTTTGTCAACTTCCACAACCGGCTCCTTCCTCACGAGATCGTAAGTCCCGGTTATATCGACAAAAGGTCCCTCATCTACCGTCTCGGAAGTAATCCTTCCCCTGATAATTATTTCCGATTCCGGACAGTAAATTCCATCAACATCGGAAACCTCAAGCTTGCCCATCAGTCCAGCAGCATAGTAAAACTCCTTTCCTTCTGGTACTCTTGTCGATGCCGCAAGCATGAAAAGGGGATGAGTCCCGATGCATATGGCAACTTCAAGCTCTTCTCTCCTCTCCACAGCATCCCTCCAAAGGAGGTAGGTGTGTCTCGGAGGGACCAATCTCGCAGCAAGTCTACTTTCATCAACAACCATAAGCCTGTGGATGCTTGCGTTGTAAGTGTTGAAGTCCTCGTGATCTTTGCAAGCAATAACAACTCCGGCTGTTATGTATCTTCCTCCATCACCCTCAAAATATTTTATGATCGGTAAATCGTTCAAATCTCTCAACTCGGAGTACTCCGCTTCGCAAACAGAGATTTCTCCGTC
>NZ_WANY01000116.1:0-2168 GCF_015521575.1 Ferroglobus sp. | reverse complement strand
ATCCACAACAGAAGAGGTTTGCAGCTAATCGAAGCGAAAATCTGGAGGCTTAGCGAGTACTATAAGGAAAAGGGAGTCCTTCCAAAAGACTGGAAGTACGATCCACAGAGGCTTGAGATCGAGCTTTCAAAGTAATGAATGCGAAAAGTTCTTGAAATTATTTCGGCTTACGGTCACGAGAACATCAAAGCCACCCATAAAACCACTTTTGAAATAACCAAAGAAAAGGATCTCACTCCAAGAGGGGATTGCATAATTGGTGTTAGGGCTGATAAATCCATTAGGGATATAAACGATGATCTGAAGAGGATTTTGAGAAGAGAGGAGAGGGTTGAAGTCGTTTTGAACCTTCCAGATTACGGTCTTGAAGAGAGGCTGTTCGGCTTCGGCTCGAAAAGGATGAGTTTTGAAGACGAAAGTGATGTGGTCGTTAGAAAGAGCGATTTTGTTTGCGGAAGAACTTTGCTGATTAAATCCAACAAAGCAGCGAGAGACTTAAATCGAGAATTTGTGGAACTTTTAAGAGATAGGAAGACACTTATCGAAATGCTCGTAGTTGTGGAAAAGTGATAAATACCATAATTTTAGTTTACATCAAACATGGATAAAATTGAAACGTCGAAGATGTTTTATCCCCTTGCAATTTCTCTCGCTTTAGGTTTTATTCTCTTCCTTTGCGGTTACGGGGTTTACTCTGCCCTATTTCTCGGAATTTTCTCGGTGAGGCATTCGATAGTCTTTTTTGTATTCGCTGTTATCTTGGTTCTTGCTTCCAAGTTCGTGGAAAGTAGGGGAGCTGAATTTCCCAACTACATACTCGGAGGGGCTATAATCTCCGGAGTGGTTACATTTATCCTCGTGAGCGTTTACAACGGTGCCCTTTGGATAGTGAAAAACGGATTTCCGAATTTGGACGTTACCCTCTTCGGAATAGGATTAGCTACGATAATTTCCTTTGTTTTGCTCAGCCTTATTTCTTCAAGATGAACTCCGCATGCTTATCTGGAACCACATCGGCTGCTTTAGTTTTTCCTTCGTAAACCTCCTTGCTAACAAAGAGCCCGCAGTAACATCTGCCGTACTTTTCGATATCCTCCTTTGCGTAAACGCACGGGCAGATGATCCTCTTGTCTATTTCTTTATCCCCTATGGGAAATCTGCAAGGGCAGTAAGCGAAACCGTACCTTTTCTTGTTTTCAAGAAGACCTTTTGCGAACTCAAGAACGAGCTCTTCGTCCTTGTTCAACTTCCATCCGTGCCTTTCAGCAACTTTTTCAAGAAGTTTCACGTACTCTTCCGGCGTCATTTTTTCAACTCCTCCACGAGTTTTTTGAGCTCGTCCTCCCTGTAGCCGACTATTACCTTATCTCCGTGAACGGTAACTGGAACTGCGTACATCCCAGTCAAATCGTGAACTTCCTTTACGACTTTATTCCTTTCCTCTCCGCTCAGTTCGTCTATGTAAATTATTTCAAAATCGACTCCGTTCTCTTCAAGAAACTTTTTAACCTTCTTGCAGTAGGGACAAGTTGTCAGGGCGTAAACTTTTACCATGAGGTTAAGTAAAATTCAAATTATAAATATTTTTTGGTTTAAATAAATCCGGCTCTCTGAAGTATGAGCAAATCTTCTGTTTCGATTTTTTCTCCCCTTTTGAACATCTCGTAGATCTCTCTTGCTCTTCTCATCAGTTCTTCCCTCTCAAGCTCTTCCTTCGATTTCGCTTGTTTGGCTCTTAGAGCTTTTATAACCTTGTCGAGGTCTTTTATGTCCTTTCTAATTCTCACGACCTCCGCGTGGCATCTATCGGCCTCCTTCTTACTCTCTACGAATTTCTTGTGCATCTCGTCAGCACTCTTCCTTAGCTCTTCGACCTTCTGTAGGATCTCTACGATCTCCGCATGATACTTATCTGCTTCACTCACGTAGCTGTTCATTTCTTCGGTAAGTTTCCTAACTTCTTCTTTCAACTCTCTAATTTTTGAAATGAGCTTTCTGAACTCTTCGTGCCTTTCTAACTGCTGTTTTCTCTCTTCGAGCTCTTTCTTCAATCTGGCAATCCTTTCAACCAAAGCTCTTTCCCTCTCTATCGTTAAAACAGCCGTCTGCTGCCTGAATTCCAACCTTCTAATCTCCTTCTCTATTTCTCCCAGCGGTCTTCCGCCTCT
>NZ_WANY01000115.1:0-7694 GCF_015521575.1 Ferroglobus sp. | reverse complement strand
CACTATGACATTCTTCAGAACAGTTCTCCTTTCCCTTCAGTCTGTAGTTCCTTATCTTCAGCAAAAGAATTGAGAAAAAATAAACATAGCCCCGCGGGGATTCGAACCCCGGTCGCCGGCTCCAAAGGCCGGCAGGATTGACCGCTACCCTACGGGGCTTTTCAAAGTTCTACTTTCAGTGACTAAAAATAAAGTTTACCCTCCACTTTTATAAAAGCTCGTAGCGGCTAACTTCTCCAAAAAATAAACTTTTAAATACACTCTTCAGTATTACTCCATCATGAGTTTCTTCGAGGAGTATTTTGAATTCAGGAAATACAACACTGACGTTAGAACTGAGGTGTTAGCAGGTTTGACAACTTTCATGACCATGGCGTACATAATCTTCGTAAATCCAGCGATTTTGAGTGATGCAATAGGAAAGGAGGCAATTCCAAGCTTGGTAACCGCCACAGCCCTCTCCGCTGGTGTAGCAACGATTATCATGGGACTTTACGCCAAAAAACCCTTCGCCCTCGCTCCCGGGATGGGTTTAAATGCGTTCTTCGCCTATTCTGTCGTCCTCGGAATGGGTTATCCGTGGCAGGTCGCTTTGGCTGCGGTGTTCGTTGAGGGAATAATCTTCATTATACTCAGCGTAACGAAGTTTAGAACGCTCGTAATAGATGCAATTCCAGTTTCACAGAAATATGCGATTGGTGCAGGAATTGGATTGTTTTTAACGCTTATAGGTATGAAAAACGCCGGAATAGTTGTAGGAAGCGAAGCGACTCTTGTCACTCTTGGAGTTGAGAACTTCGCTAAGCCGGAGTTTTGGATCGCAATGCTCGGGTTAGTTATAGCGGCTGGACTGATGGTTAGGAGAATTCCGGGAGCTTTGCTCATAGCGATCATCGTGGCTACAATCGTGGCTGTTGCTGTAGGAGTGGCTCCACCGCCGGAAAGTCTTTTCGCTCTACCGACTCTCGAACACACCCTTTTCAAAATGGATTTGGCTGGGCTGATTAACTTCGGAGCGTTCGGAATTGTCTTCGCTTTCTTCATGGTGGACTTCTTCGACACTCTTGGAACAGTCGCTGGACTAAGCGCAAAAGCAGGATTCATGAGAGAGGACGGATCAATACCGGATAGCGAGAAAATTCTGCTTACCGATGCCATAGGAACGACCTTTGGAGCGGTCCTTGGGACTTCAACAGTAACAACCTACATAGAGAGCGCTGCCGGTATCGAGGAAGGTGGAAGAACTGGATTGACGGCGTTAGTTGTAGGAGTGCTCTTCCTAATCGTAGGACTTTTCGTCTCTCCGATAGCATCGATTATCCCAGCAGCAGCCACCGCTCCAGCTTTGATCTTGGTCGGTTTTCTAATGCTAACGGTCGTGAGGGACATAGACTTCGACGACCTGACGGAAGCTATCCCAGCGTTTATAGCCCTCGTAACAATCCCCTACACGTTCTCAATTGCCCACGGAATTGGTGCCGGATTTATCAGTTACGCAGTTCTGAAGCTCATAGCCGGAAGAGGAAGGGAAGTGCACTGGCTTCTGTACATTCTGGCAATAGTCTTTGCTGTTTACTTCCTCTACGAGGGAGGACTGATCACCTTCTAAAATTTTTTATACAACTCTATCGGAATTTTTTTGCCGATGATGAATGATGGGCGAACTGAACGATGATGAATGGGGAGAGGCTGAGGCGGAATTAAAAAAGAGCTTGACGAAAATATCGATAATTCATTCTTCAATCGTGTTTTTCGCTGTGGTTTTCGTGGCAGCTAAACTTTCCGGATTGAACTATCTCGTTTCGATTGTTCTTGCTGCAATTCTTTCGATTGTCATAGCTCTTTTAAGAATTCGTTTGAATCGATGATTTTAGCCTGAAATACGTTCTCCATGTGTTTCAGCGCATATTCGTAATCGTAGTCGTTTAGGGCTGCGGTGCAATCTTTTATCACAACGACTTCGTAGCCCCTCAGAGCAGCATCTCCGGCTGTGTGGAGAACGCATATGTTCGTCAGAACTCCGGTGAGATACAATCTTTTTACCTCAAGTTCCCTCAGCGTCAAATCCAAATCTGTTCCGAAAAAAGCAGAGTATCTCCTCTTCTTAACTATGTAATCTTCTTCCCTAACTTCGAGCTCGTCTATTATCTCAGCACCTCTGCTTCCCGCTACGCAGTGGGCTGGCCAGATTTTGAATTCCACGTCGTCTTTTCTGTGCCAGTCTTGGGTGTAAATTACTGGCATCTTCTTTCTCGCCTTTTCGACAACTCTTCTCAGCGGTTCGAAAATGCTCTTTAAATGGTCTCCTCCGTAAAGAGCACCGTCTGGATAGCAGAAGTCCTTCTGCATGTCCACAACGATCAACGCAGACTTCATATGTGAAAATCCGAGTAATTCCATAAAAATTTATCGAACAATTGTTCGATCACAAAAATCTCATCTCTCTATCACATTCTCCTTGACAGCAATTCTTTCAAGCTCATCTCTAATCTCTTCAAGACTGTTCATCAAGTACTTCCAGAGATCTGGTTCAAGCTTCTCGTTTTTAGTTATCTCCTCTCTCAACTCCTTCAATCTGATCTTAAGCCTTCTGAAGACCTCCGTGTATTCCTCCTCTTTTTCGCTCCCGTACATTATGCTTGAAAGCCTGCCGAGGATTCCTCTGAGAATTCTTATCCTCTCCTCCGGATTCGATGAATAGTCGAAGTTTTCGAGAAGGTTGTATATCTGCTCCGAAAGAGAAGGCATGGATTTAGGTTGGGAGGGTGCTATAAAAGCGTTGTGTCACGGACAAACAACTATTCCTCTCGCCCACAAGCAATCTCCGCAGTTTGGGGAATTTCCAAAACAGTCCATTTCCGTCGAGAGGGAATAGTAGCATCCGTTCACGTGCTTGCAGTCCGTGCAAGAAGCGTAAAGGGAGTTCTCAACAACGTAGCGGAACTTCAGGTATTTATCCGAAGTCCATATGTCCTCCAAACTCGTCTCCCTAACATTCCCAAATGAAAAACTCTTGACGTCCACTTTTCTCCCGAAAATAAACTCAGCGTAGTCGTGAAGCAGCCGGTAGCAGGGACAAACTTCTCCATCCCATCTTATAACAGCGCTTCTCCTCTTTACGAAGTTACAGCTTCTCTCAGTTCTTACTCTGAACTCAGGAATCACGTATTTAGGACCTTTAAAGCATTTTTTAACAAGTTCGTCTGCCGGATTGTTCTCTTTGCATGGGCTGTAGATTATTGCGTCGCTCAACTCTTTAGAGGTCGGAACGAGATTCGAGACGATTATTTCAGCAACTCCGTACTTCCTAAGCTCCGGTAGCTTAGGCAACTCGGAAACGTTTTCCTTCGTCACAACAAACTCAACGCATATCGTCGGCTTATCCTTTCCGTACTTCTCCTTAGCGTTATCCAAGGCTATTATGGCTTCTAAAGCAGACTCCTCGTGACCTATTTCGCTCTTAGCTGGCGGAATGCAGTCAAGAGAAACGTAAACCCTGTCAACATTATTCTTCTTGACGATCTCCTCTGCCATTTCCTCAACCAGTATTCCGTTTGTTGAAAACGAAACTCTGAAGTTCTTAGTTAAATCCAGAAATTCGAGAAAGTTTGGGTGAACAGTCGGCTCACCTATGCCTCCAAAGAAAATCTCACTCAGCTCTGGAAATTTTTCAGCCTGAAAAATTATCTTTCTAAAGAGATCTTCATCCATAAACCCCTCTTTTTCACTCCATTCGTTTCTAAAACACATTTTGCAAGATAAATTGCAGTAGTTAGTTATCTCAACGTAAAGTCTCCTCAAATCGAGTTTTTTATCCAGAACGACGTATCCTGAGGGGATTTTTAAAAATACCATCAAAAGAATTTGCTTGAATAAACCATTAAGCTTTTCCCTAAAAGCTTCGAGGGATGTATACGACCGTGCATAACGAACATGTTAAATAATTAAAATTCCGAATACTACTATGGAGTACACTATTTTGAGGGTGGATTTGAGTAAGGACAAGATCTGGGAAGAGAAGGTAGGAGAAAAGGTAATAAAGAAGTATCTCGGTGGCAGAGGGCTGGGGGTTAAAATTCTGTACGAAGAAACCGAAGCTGGAATAGATCCCTTCGGCGAGGAGAACAGACTGATTTTCATGACAGGCTACGCAACCGGAACAGCTGTTCCTTTAAGCGGTAGATTTCACGTCATAACGAAGTCCCCCCTTACCGGCGGAATAGGTGACAGCAACTGCGGCGGACAATTTGGTCCGATGCTGAGGTTCGCTGGCTACGAAGGAATAGTCGTTCAGGGGATAGCAGAAAACCCGGTTTACCTATACATTGAAGACGGTCATGCGGAGCTGAGGGATGCCTCTCACCTCTGGGGTAAGGGGACTTGGAGTACAGAAGACACTCTCAGAGAGGAACTCGGCAAGGACATTAACATCGTCAGCATAGGTCCGGCTGGGGAGAACAAAGTCATGCAGGCAGCGATAATCAACGACAAGCACAGAGCAGCTGGAAGGACTGGAGTAGGAGCTGTGATGGGTAGCAAAAAGCTGAAAGCAATAGTTGTTAGGAGAGGAAAGAGAAAACCAGAGGTTCATGACGAGGCAAAGTTAAAAGAGGCTGTAGAAAACGTCAGAAAGATCGTTAGAGAGAGTCCAGTGACTGGAGAGGCTTTGCCGACTTATGGAACGGCGGTTCTTGTAAATATAATAAACGAAACCGGCGGTTTTCCGACGAGAAACTTCAAAACTGGAGTCTTTGAGAAAGCTAATGAAATCAGTGGAGAAAAAATAGCTGAGACATACTTAACCGGAAAGAAAGCCTGTTGGGGATGTATCGTGGCTTGCGGAAGAGTAACCAAAGTCGAAACCCCTCCGTATCAGGTTGACGGAGAAGGACCGGAATACGAAACAGCGTGGAGCCTTGGAGCTATGTGTGGCATAAGCGATTTGGCAGCGGTGATCAAAGCTCACAACCTCTGTGACGACTTAGGAATGGATCCGATAAGCTTCGGCTCAACAGTGGCTTGCGCCATGGAGTTGTACGAGAACGGAAAAATACCTGAAGAGAAGCTCGGCGGGTTGAAGCTGGAGTGGGGCAATCCGCAGACCGTCGTCGAATTGGCTTGGAGAACCGCTTTTAGAGATGGATTCGGTGACGAAATTGCTATGGGAGCAAAAAGGCTTGCCGAAAAGTACGGAATGCCGGATGTGGCGATGCATGTGAAAGGTTTAGAGCTTCCAGCCTACGATCCAAGAGCCTACAAAGGGCACGGACTCGGATATGCAACTTCGAACAGAGGGGGATGTCACTTAAGAGCGTATCTAATCGCTCCGGAAGTTCTCGGAATACCAGAAAAGCTCGATCCGCTAACGCCAGAAGGAAAGGCTCAGTGGGTGAAGATATTCCAAGACCTCTTCTGCATAGTCGATTCGATGGTCGTCTGCAAGTTCATAACCTTCGCAGTTGGAGCAGAAGAGCTTTTGAGCGTCACGAATCCGATAACTGGATGGGATTGGAACGTCGACGAATTCATGAAAGCCGGCGAAAGAATTTACAACCTCGAAAGACTCTACATAAACAGGGAGGGTTTCGACGGGAAGGACGACACATTACCGAAAAGATTGTTAGAGGAGCCTATGCCAGAGGGAGCAGCGAAAGGGCACGTGGTTGAGTTGGACAAGATGCTTGAGGAATTCTACAAGATAAGAGGGTGGGTGAACGGAAAGCCAACCGAAGAAAAGCTCAGAGAACTGGATATACCATGAGGGTGAAGTTCAAACTTTACGCTTCTCTGAAAAGAGGTAAAGGAACGATAGAGGTGGAATTTGAAGGAAAAACTCTGAAAGATGCGTTGAGAGAACTATTTAAAATCTATCCCGATTTGAGCGAAATCGTGGAGGAAGAGAAAGTTAAGACGTTTTACAAAATTTTTGTCAACGGGAGGGATGTTGAGCATCTTAAAGGGCTCGACACAGAGCTGAAGGAGGGAGATGAGATAGCGATCTTTCCCCCAATTGCGGGAGGTAAAATCGAAAACCCATCTATTTTTTTGAATAAGCATTGAAAGAAACAGGTCAACTCTGACTGAGAAAACAAACCTAAGTTTTTGATCGGCAATTCTTTAAAGGAAACACAAGCGTGAAAGCCACTCTTTTCATCTAAATTCCAGATAAAGATATTCTCATCTGTTTGTGTACCTCTTGCTAATATAACGAGCGTTAGCTTATTCCCCAGGTTTTAATTTCGTCTCATTTATCGCTATAAGATTTTTCTACCCTTTCTGGATGCTGTACTCTTCTTTCACCGACGATGATTGCTTCTCATAATGATTAAGATAAATATTATTAATTCGGTATAAAGTTATAAATTATAATCATCACTACAAAGAGTTTGTCGAAAAATTTTTATTTAATGATGTAAAAATTCGTGTTCATTTACCTGAAAAAAATTGGTGGAAAACCATGGTAGGTTTGGCTAAAAACCCCATATACCTGCCAGCTGTGGTCGCCCTGCTTGTTTTCATTCTGCCAGCAAATGCAACGACTATAACCGGATGCACAGTGATCGATTCTCCCGGATACTACTCGCTCGCAAACGACATAATCGACAGCAACTCCGCAAGGTGCATCGAAATAAAATCGAACGACGTAATTCTCGACGGACAAAATCACGTAATTGACGGAATCGACAGCTCAAGCAGCGAGGGAATTTACGCATTCAACGTGAGCAACGTAACTGTGAAAAACTTAATCATTACCGACTGGGGTTTTGGAATCGTGTTTTTAAAAGTCAAGCTTGTCAAAATTTTAAACAACACGGTATCTTCCAACAATAATGGCATCATTGTAAGCTACTATTCAAGCGGAAATAAGATAATAGGAAACAATGTTTCAAACAACAACGATAGGGGGATCGGAATAGTACTATCCAATGCCAACGCTATCACGAAGAACATGGTAACATTCAACGACCGGTACGGCGTTCACATAAGCTATTCGAGGTTCAACAGAGTAATTGAAAATGAAATATCTCACAATGGCTTGGGAGTATATATAGGGGGTTTAATATTCCGTTCTACTTCCGATTTCAACACCGTAGCTCAAAACAATATTTCAGCTAACGATAGGGGGATATCGATTGTGGGCAGCTATCGAAACACGATTAAGGATAACATCATCGCATCAAATCAAGTAGGTCTGTCAATAGGGAGGAGTAGTGGGAACACAATCTACAACAACTACTTCAACAACACAAACAGCAACGCGGATCTACCTTCTACTCCGTTGATTAGAAATAAGTTGTACGTGTATAAAACACCTGGAACGAACATAGTCGGTGGACCTTATATCGGTGGAAATTACTGGGGCAAGCCTGATGGCACCGGCTTTAGCGATACATGTAGCGATAGCGATTCAGACGGGATTTGTGATTCCAAATACGTACTCACGTACTTCTACAGTAGGCCAACAAATATCGACGAGTTTCCGCTAACACGCATCACTCCCACACCACCCACATCAATTCCGGAGTTCTCAAGCATGATAATGCCCGTTATCGGCATTTTCACCTTGATGGCTCTCAAGCTGACGAGAAGAAAAGAGTAAATTATATTCATTCTCCTCCAATTTTTTCTGATTGGATTACCATCGGCATGAAGAGGAAAAGTGTACTGGATGCGAATTCGATCCGATTCCAAGA
>NZ_WANY01000114.1:0-6918 GCF_015521575.1 Ferroglobus sp. | reverse complement strand
GATTAAGAAAGAGAGCAGTAAGCTTTCTTGAGGCTGCAGAAGAAAGATTAAAAGCTGGAAGTTATGACATATCGTGCTTTCTTGCAGAACAAGCAGTTCAATTGTATTTGAAGTCAGTAATCCTTGAATTTAGTGGAGAAATTCCAAGAACACATTCTATAAGAAAACTTTTATCGATTTTATCAAATTTACTTAACATAAAATTTGACTTTGATAGAAAAGAATTAATATTTTTAGAGGATGCATATATAAAAGCAAGATATTTATCGTCAGAATATGGTGAAGAAGATGCAAAAAATGCTATTTCGACTGCAAGGAGGTTGATGTCTGTTGTGGATAGAGCTCGAAAAGAGAAGAGCTGAAATCGTGAGAAATTACAAAAAATTTCTTGGGTGTATAGCGAAAATATCTAAAGAGCTGGGATGCGAGAAGGTTTTTTTAACCGGTAGCTTTGCTGAAGGGAAGGCTGTTCTTGCGAGCGATATAGACGTTCTGATAGTTTTTAAGGAGGAGCTAAACGCTATGAAGAGGGCGGAAATTATAGCAGAAATAGAGGAGAGATGTAACCTTCCCTTTTATCACCCCTTCGAGCTGCACATTGTAAGCGAGAGAGAATTCGAGTTTTGGAAAAGAGTCTTTAAAGCTAAGCTCGTTGAGATCGAAACGAATTTATCCACAAAAAGATAAATTTCAACTATGGCAAGAGAGCTTTTCGGAACTAACGGCGTAAGGGGAATTGCGAACGAAGAACTTACCGCCGAAATGGCGCTCAACCTTGGAAGGACAATAGCCACGATGAAACCGGGAAAAATTGCTATAGCTTGTGACACAAGAATTTCTTCTGAAATGCTGAAATCTGCGGTGATCGCTGGAATTCTTTCCGCTGGAAGCGACGCTGTTGATGTTGGCATCGCTCCGACCCCAGCTCTGCAGTATTACGTGAAAGAAAACGATGTCGAGGCTGGGGTGATAGTAACAGCTTCCCACAACCCGAAGGAGTATAATGGGATAAAGTACATTCAGGAGGATGGAACCGAATTTACTTGGGAGATGGACGAAGAGGCTGAGAAAATTTACAAGAGCAAGAGTTTTAGAAAAGCGGGATGGAATGAAGTTGGAAGAGTTTTAAAAGATGACTGCATCGACCTTTACGTTTCGGGGATTCTTGATAAGGTAGAGGCTGATGAGATCGAGAAAAGAAAGTTCAGGGTAGTTTTAGACTGCGGAAACGGTGCTGCAAGCTTTACGTCACCGGAAATTCTTAAAAGACTTAACTGCGAGGTGTTAACTTTAAATTGCAACCCGGACGGAAGATTTACTGCAAGAAATCCCGAACCAGTTGACGAGCATTTGGACATGCTTAAAGAAGCCGTAAAAGCATTTAAAGCTGATTTTGGAGTCGCTCATGACGGAGATGCTGATAGAGCAACTTTCGTTGATGAGAAAGGAAATTTCGTGAGTGAGGATGTAACCCTTGCTATAATGGCTAAGTATTACGTGGAACAGCACGGAGGAGGAATTGTGGTTACTCCCGTGAGCAGTTCGAGATGCGTTGAGGATGTTGTCAGAGAGGCTGGAGGTGAAGTTGTTTACACAGCCGTTGGATCGCCGGTGGTGGCTAAGGTTATGAAGGAAAAGAATGCCGTTTTCGGCGGGGAGGGCAATGGAGGGTTAATATTCCCGGAGCATTTACTTGCAAGAGACGGAGGAATGAGCTTGGCGAAATTCATGGAACTCATGGCTTTAACCGGTAAAAAGCTCTCCGAACTTGCTGAAGAAATTCCGAAGTACCACATGATAAAGCTTAAAGTGGAGTGTAGAGACAGGAAAAGACTGCTCGAAGGACTTAGGAGGGAATTTCCCGAGGCTAACTTTACGGATGGGGCAAGAATAGACTACGAAGACGGCTGGCTTCTTATAAGACCTTCCGGAACTGAGCCAATAGCGAGGATATTTGCGGAAGCTAAAACCGAAAGTAAAGCAAGGGAACTGGCTGAATTTGGCGTTAGTGTTGTGAAGAAGATTCTGGGCTGAAGAAGTCGTCTATGTTTCCAAATTTTTTAACGATCCTGAGATAGAAATCGTCCAAAATTCTGCTTGACGCCCCCCACACGAGCTCTCCGGCGCACTCGAAATTCGGGCCCCAGTCGGCAATTCTTCTACTCTTTAGAACTCTCTTCAGGTCGTCCACAAGAATTTTCTCGACCTCGTAGTTGTCCGGTGTGAAGTTCTTACTTGAAACGATACCGACAACCGGGTGGATTTTTATTCTGTGCTCAACGACCTCTTTCGGAGACAAGTAGCCGAGAACGTTTATGTTCTCTCTCTTTACTCCAATCTCCTCTTCAGCTTCTCTCAAAGCGGTCTCTACTATGCTTTCCGTTCTTTCCCTAATTCCTCCCGGAAAGGCTATGTGTCCGGCACTTCTGCTTAAATTCTTCGCTCTCTTTATCATGACCAGTTCGAGATCGAACGTTATCGGGACTAAAACCGCTGCAACCCTCTCGTTTTTAACGTATTTGAGCTCTGGATCGAGGATATCCTTTAACCTTTTGACCATCTTAGAATTGATCATAATCAATCACTTTAAATTTTTCGGAATTAGGAAGGGGGTTGGTGTGAAGCAAGCCACGCCAAGAGCGAAGGTAATGACCCCAAGCATTTTCCAATTAATGGGTAGAGGTGAGTCGTCTATCGGTTTTGGGTGCTTCTGCATACCGAAGAACAGTGTTAGAATTCCCCAAAAGAACCATATCGAGCCAAAGAACGTTCCGAGAACTATTAGTACGAAGGGAATGATTTTGGAAACTGTGTCGGCTTTTTCTCCTATTAAAGCTCGCATTATGTGACCTCCGTCAAGCTGTCCTACTGGAATTAAATTCAGTGAAGTTATGAACATGCCGACCCATCCTGCGAAAGCTACCGGATGTATGGCGTTTCCTGAGTAATCTACGGCGCTCATCACCGCATAAAACAGAGGTGGAACTCCGATGAAAATTTCAGCTTTTTCGGGAGGGATGTTAACTTCAAAGAACTTCAGCCCTATGTAAGCCACGATCACCGAAGCCACAATTCCTGCAAGAGGTCCAGCGGCACCGATTGCAAGCAGTGCTTTTCTGCTTGGTATAGCACCTCTGTGCTTTATTATCGCTCCGAGCGTGCCTATAATTGTGGGAAATGGTATGAAGTAAGGTAGCGACGTTCTCACCCCAAAGCTCCTTGAGGTAAAGTAGTGTCCCATTTCGTGGCTGCCGAGGACAAAGAGGATTGCTATCGAGAACATTACCCCTTGAAGCAAATCGAACTCACCTAAGTAAAAGGAGCCGACGAAGGTTGTGGAGAGGAAGGTTAAGGCGAGCAGAATAATGTTTATCAGGTAGTTCTCCTTGTGGGGTTTTAACTCGACGACAATCTCTCCGTGAAGCATTTTTACCCTCACGTCGTATTTCTCGCTCAACTTTGCGAGAACTATCTGCGTTCTTTCGTCGTAGATCCCATACTTTGGAATTACGAAGAACCTTTTTACTTCTCCCTCTTCATGTTCGAAGTAAACGTTGAAGACTTCTTCAAGTATTTCCCTTTCACTCAACTTCAATCCACCCCTCGGTAGCATTTACAGTCACGATGTCTCCACTCTTCAATATTTCGAAAACGTTTACTTCGGGCATATCCACGAGGGGAATCTCGGCTATTATCGCTCCGACAGCTATAATTACCTCCGTTCTTTCGTTTATAATCGCCAGAGGGGCTACGCCGTTCTTTTTTAATTGGAGAAGAACGTACGTTCCTACAGTACTCCCCTTTCCGGAAGGGAAAACAAGAACTTTGTTTGCTACGCTTTCTCCGTAAATATCGCTTTTTCTGTCAACTATTACACCACTTTTCGCATCGACATCTCCAAGAAAAGAGATTTTGCTTTTCGACACTAACGCCTCTCCTCTCGCAAAGCCTTTCGAAACACCTCTCGCTCTAATCCTCAAGGGTAGCCCACCTCACGCACTCCTCAAGCGAAGCAAAAGTTGCATTAACTTTTCTCAGCTTCGGTAAGTACTCCAAAGCTTTTCCACTGTTTACCATCACGCAATTGAATTTTTCACTTGCTGGAGAGACAACCATGCATGTATCGGAAAAGACTTTTCCACCGAGTTCTTCTATTTTCCTCACGAGATTCGAACACTCGTCTTTAATTTTCCTCGAAGTAAATATCCAGAGGTTTCTTTTAACTCTCCCATACTTTTTGAGGAGCTCGTAAATTTTTTCAAGCTCTCTCTTCGAAACGTGCGGACAGCCTATCGCTATCAAATCTGGCGAACACTTCTCGAATTCAGCCTCGTCAACCTCTATCTTTTCCCTCGGAGTTTCGAAGTCTTTCCATTCCGGAGTCAACTCCACTGCGTGGAACATGGAGCAAGAAGAAGTTGACGCCAAAGCTGCTCCAAATAGTTTCAATTCCTCTTCGGAAGGTTTTCTATTGAATTCCACGAGGGGGATCTCGCCCTCCTTCAAAGCTTTTCCGAGTTCGAGTCCGGCTAAGGCAAAGTTCTCTCCTTTAATTTTAACTAAAACTGTCGGAGCTCTGTTCTCTTTTATATGCAGACCGTAGTACGGAGTTTTTCCAATAACTGCAGCTGCTAAAGCGGTAATTCCACTTTCTCGGTTTGTTCTTGCTCCTATAATTGAATTTGCGTAAATTACGGCAGAGCTCTCAGCCCAAGCGAGGTGATCGTTCTTTTTAATCTCTTCCAGATAGTAGGGTGTGCATGTGAGAGTTAGCTTCACACCCATTCTCTCGAAAGCTCTGATTATCCTCAATTGCTTTTCCCGGTAACTTTCCTCTATTCCCATCTCTTTCCATCTCTCCAAATCAAATCCTGCTGGGTTGAGAAAAGAGTCAACGGTGACTTTCACGTCCAGACTTTCAAGCCATTCTAATCCGGCTTCTCCAATATTGCTGTAGGATACTCCCGAAATCTGAGCGCTCTTTATTTCTATCAGTTTTTCAGCTCCGAATATCTCTCCAACCGCTACGAGTATCTCCATACACTTTCTAATACCCTCGTTTGGACTTTCAAGCAGCTTTTCTTCCTCTTTCGTTAGAAACATTTAGTCCCACTTTTCTGTGGAAATATTTAAGGTCTTCCGTCAAAAGAGATTTATTCTCACACGTGGATGATTCGATTCATGGAAAATCGGGTAAAAATTACGCTGAGCAGGGATTTATCTCTTTTTGACATAACCATGATCGGTATCGCAGGAATGATCGGTGCTGGTATCTTCGCTTTAACTGGTATCGCAGCAGGAATTGCTGGCCCAGCTATTTTGATTGCGTTTCTCTTCAACGGGATTATCGCCACCTTTACGGGTTTAGCTTACGCTGAACTCGGTTCAGCGATCCCTCAGGCTGGAGGAGGTTACGTTTGGATAAAAGAAGCTCTCGGAAATTACGCCGGTTTCATAGCCGGCTGGGTGGATTGGGCTGCTCATACGATAGCCTGCTCCCTTTACGCTGTAACTTTCGGAGCTTTTCTCTCGGAATTCTTAGTGAGGTTTGCGGGATTGAACTTTCCTCAGGAGGTTTTAGCAAAAATCTCATCACTTTTAATAGTCTCCTTTCTTGCTTACGTGAATTTCGTTGGAGTGAAGGAGAGCGGTAAGCTTGGGGGAGTCGTCACGCTCTTAAAAATAATTATTCTGCTCATTTTCGCCTTTTTTGGATTAAGCAGAACCTTCAGCTACCCCAATTGGGAGAGCGCATTTCAACCATTCATGCCTCATGGCTTTGTTGGTGTCCTAGCTGCCATGGGTTTGACGTTCATAGCCTTCGAAGGTTTTGAGATAATCGTTCAGAGTGGGGAAGAGGTAAAGAACCCAGAAAGAAACATTCCGAAAGCTATAGTCGTATCTCTTTGGGTTACCGTGGCGATATACATTCTCGTTGCATTTTCCCTACTCGGAGCGGTTAAAGCGGATGTTCCGAGCTGGGAGTACCTCGGAAAGCTTGCGGAATTCAGTCTTGTGAGGGTGGCTGACGAAATTATGCCTCTCGGAGGGGTTTTGATAATCGCCGGTGGTTTAATATCGACCATCAGTGCCATGAACGCAACGATCTATTCCTCCTCGCGAGTTGTTTTCGCTCTGAGCAGATCTGGATACTTGCACAGAGCTTTAGCTGCGATAAACGAGAAAACGAAAACTCCACATCTTGCAATTCTTTTCAGCTACATAATAATAGCAACAGCCTCCTTAGCACCCATAGAAGCTGTTGCATCCGCAGCGAGCCTGATGTTCATTCTGCTCTTCATGTTCGTAAACTCTGCCTTGGTAATTCTTAGATTGAGAAGACCAGATTTGAAAAGAAGCTTCAAAGTGCCTTTCGTTCCTATATTGCCCCTTCTAACTCTAATCCTTCAGTTCGTAATCACTTACTACTTAATCACCCAGCTGGAGCACGGATTTTTAATTGCTCTCCTAACTCTCGCTTGGATTTTCTTTGGCTCTCTCGTTTACTACGCTTACTCGGAGAAGGAGATGGAGAAGAGAATGGAGGAAGAAATTAAGACCGTTTACAAGGAAATTCCAATTGAAGAGAAGCCCTACAGAATTCTCGTTCCAATAGCCAATCCGGCAATTGCAAGAAAGCTCGTAGATTTTGCTAAAATTCTTGCAAAAAAGAGGGACGGTGAAATTATAATTGCGAATATAGTAAGGTTGCCGTATCAGACGCCTTTGACCGCTTCTCTTGGAGAGATTGGCAAGGCTAAAAAGATGGTTTCTGAGCTTTTAAATTCCGAAGTTCCGATTGGCGGGATCGTAGCTGTTGGTCACTTAGTTCCAGAGGCTATCCTCAACCTTGTGGATGAGTTAAAGCCGAATCTGATAGTTATGGGCTGGAGGGGTAGAACTTTTAGAAAAGATGTC
>NZ_WANY01000113.1:0-10523 GCF_015521575.1 Ferroglobus sp. | reverse complement strand
TATTTTGAGAACTTGTCTTCTTCCTCCATATCCTACCACCCAACAATGTTTCTAAGTCGTGAATATAAGCGTTCCACCGTAGAGTTATGAGAAGGGTTGAGGATGTTTTGGGTAATGTAATGCAATTCTAAGGATATTTCCTATCCCTATGAACTATCTTCCCCTTTTCGCATCTCTTATCTCAACAATCACGCTCATCCTCTCGATACCTATCCACACGGGAGTCGGCTGAAATCGATTAGATAGTATATGCCTTTGGTTGTGGTCAGTTTCCCCAAGGAGAGGTGGAGGAAGGTTAACGTAAGCAAGTTCCTCAAGAAGTTTAAATCAGTTCCCGCAAGCAAGATCGTGGAGGTCCCAGAAGAGGAACTCGACAGAGTTGTAGAGATTCTCAGGAGAAACAAGTGTGAGGTCCAAATAGTCGAGCCTGTTAAAGACGACATCGAGATCAAAATTTTAAAGGATCTTCTGAAGAAGATTGAAGCCGTCAGGCTTGGAATTGCTGAACCCAAGGAATTGGAAAAATTTGCCGTGGAAGTAATCGAAAAGTTTAGTCTCAAAAATCTAAGCGATGAAGTAGCTGAAATAATTCACGATTGCATAGATTTTTCCGAGAATCCTATTATAAGTGAACTAAACGAAATGGAAAAAAGAGTGAAGGAACTGCTCAAAAAGTTACTTTAAGCTTTTGCGAAGTCAAATAAAAAATACGACTTCTGCACAGATGTAATGTTAATAAATTGTAAAAATGAACGAGCTGACGGTATGCGGCCGCCGGGATTTGAACCCGGGCAACGGGCTCGGGAGGCCCGTGTCCTGCCAGGCTAGACTACGACCGCTCAGTAAATATTGAAGTTTGCGATGATTAAAAACTTTTGGTTCAGCAACGCTTATTTTTTTGTAGGGTAACTTTAGAGAGTGAACGTTTTCGAAGCTCTCAAAGCTGTTGAAGAAAAAATCAAAAGAGGAGAAGATGCGAAAAAAGATTTTTGGAAGCTGGTCGGAGTAATAAAAAGAACTGAAGAAGTCGATGAAGAAGTTCTGATTAGAATTGCAAAGCTCAGGGATGAAATTTTCGATAAACAACTAATTCTCTCTTTAAAAAGCGGCATTGCAATATTCACTTCATTAATCGTTCTAACAAATGTTCTCTTTTTTCTAATCGCCTCCGAAAATCTTCAGTTTTTATTAAAAGCAGCGTTGCTATTTGCCGTTGAGTCAGCAGTAGTTTACTCCTCCTTCATCGTGGGAAGACTGATAGGCTCCCTGATTACGGGGATAAAAATAACGGGATTCTACAGGTACAACCCGCTTGAGCTTGGAATGAAACTGGACATCGTGAGTTATCTAAAAGCTAAGCAAAAGAATCGCGTGATTTTCTTTCTAACGCCAATAGTTTTTGAAAATTTAGTTTTCCTTTTCCAGAGCTTTTTGTTAGTTTACCTGAACAACGAATTCTACTGGGTTCCGCTGGTTTTGGTAATATTGAATTTCCCCTTTTCTTATGCAATCTACAAGTTCAAAAAAACCGGAGAGCTCTACAGGTTCATCAGAGAAGTAAAAATTCTTAGAGAACTATCTGAAAAACCTTCTACTGAGAAAAACCAAGAGCACCGCAAGAAAGGCTGAAAAGGTCGCGAGATAGAAAGCGGAAGTGTAGCTTCTCATTACATCCCTCATCAAACCTCCAGCGTACGGAGCTATAAGCCCAGAGAACCCCCAAGCCGTGAATATTGCTCCGTAAATTCTTCCAGCATATTTTTTCCCGAAAAATATGGCTGTGGCTGAAGGGAATATTGCAAGAGCACCACCGTAGTTTGCGTAAATTATCGAAGCGAGTGGAAAAACGAGAAAAGTCGAGAAAGCTTTTGATAGAGCTAAAGATGAAAAGGCTGTTGTTGCGAAATTTAAAAGCATTGAATTTACGACTCCGATTTTATCAAGTAGAAATCCCCAGATCAGTCTTCCTGACGCGTTTGCGAAGGAGGTTATTATTAGAAAGGCGGGAATCAAGCTTGCGAGCTCCGGTGTTTGCTTTGCTCCCTCCCTAAGTATCGGGGCGGCATTTCCTATAACCATCAATCCGGCAAAAGTTGAAAGGAAAAAAGCAAACCAGAGAACGTGAAATCTTCTATCTCTTAAAGTTTCGGATAGGTTCAGAGAAATTTCTTCATCTTTTCTCTCAATTTTAGGGTCTTTCATGGGAATCGCGCAGAGGGAAATAACCACCAAATAAATTAATCCCACGTAGATGAACGTTTCGAAAACTGAAGTTACGCTGAGGAAGTAGGAAATAATTGGAGTCATCACCGCAGCGCCGATACCGAAGCCAACAGCCACTATTCCAACGGCAGTTCCAGTTTTATCTGGAAACCACTTAGTAACGAGAGGACGTGGAACCGAATCGACAAGAGCTATTCCCAAGCCTAACGCAACTCCGAGCCCTAAGTAGTAGAGAAGCTTAGCGGTATCCCACTCAAAATATCTCATTTGAGAGGCGATAACGTAGCCGATGAAGATTACGAGCGCTCCGAGGAGTAGCGGCACCCTCGGACCTGTGCGATCGTACAAAACTCCAGCCGGAATTATGAAAATTGAGTATGTAATTGTTATGAGGGAGAACGCAAGTGTGAGAGGTGCGATGTTTTCTATCGAATAGTACTCCTGAATTGGAGCATAGAAGAGGCTGAAGGTGTAAATACCTCCGAGCATGGTCAAAATCAGCATTCCCAACGGAGGGTAAATCCACCTCATAGAAAAATTTGGAATTAAAATTTTATAAAAATATTATTGTTTGCCCGATGAGCCCACGGGGTCTCACCTTTCAACCCCGCCGGTTCTTCGGGCGTAATAATGTCTTATTTAGCGATTAAAAAATTTACCGCCTATCCTTCAAAGCTTTCAGGTTCTCCTCGCAGAACTTGAAAAGCTCGATAGCCTCTTCCTTCGTTATTTCCCCGTTTGATAGGAACGAACCTATGTACGGATAAATCAGATAGTCGAGTTCGTACTGAACCTCCTCATAACTCAAGCCCTTCTCTCTAACTTCTTCAAAGTACCTTTTAAGCGCTTCAAAGAGTTCCTCCATACATAGACTTTGGCAAGGGTTTAATATTACTTGTCCAGACTATCATATATGCTAACTTTCAAAGAATTCGCTGAATTTTGTAGCGTGATAGAAAAGATTTCGTCAACTCTTGAGCTAACGGCAAGAATTGCCGCATTTATAAGGAAAGTAGAAGATGACGACGATCTTTACAACGTTATTCACTTCCTCATGGGTAGAGTTTTTCCTCCTTGGGATGAGAGAGAGATCGGAGTTGGAGTCGGACTAATCTACGAGGCTCTCAGACAGGTTACCGGCGTTAGCAAAAGTAGAATCGAGCAGTTGATAAAAGAGACCGGAGATCTTGGTCTGGCTGCTGAAAAGCTTTTAAAAGAGAAAAAGCAGACCACTCTCTTTCAGGAGGAGCTTACGATAAAAAGAGTGAAGGAAATATTCGAAGAGATGGCTAAACTTAGCGGTGAGGGGAGCCAGAAGAGGAGAGTCATGCTTTTAACGGATCTCTACGTCAGCGCAACTCCCGTAGAGACGAGATACCTTACGAGACTCATACTTGGAGAGATGAGACTCGGCGTTGGGGAGGGAATAATTAGGGATGCGATAGCAAGAGCTTTTGGGATAGACTCTTCAATAGTTGAAAGAGCTTACATGCTAACAAACGATTACGGAAGAGTTGCTGTTGTGGCTAAAAAGGAAGGAAAAGACGGTTTGATGAAAATGAAGATCCAGCTTCACTACCCAGTAAAAATGATGCTCGCTCAGGTAACTGAAAGCGTTGATGAAGCTTTGAGGGAGATGAAAGAAGCTGCTGTTGAGTGGAAGTACGACGGTTCGCGAGTTCAGGTTCACTACGGTGATGGAAAGGTGACTATTTTCTCAAGAAGGCTCGAAAACGTAACTTCTGCTCTTCCAGAAATTGTCGATGAAGTGAAGAAGTGCGTGAGAGAGAACGTGATTTTGGACGGGGAGGTTATAGCTGTCAGAGATGGGAGACCTATGCCATTCCAGCAGGTTTTAAGGAGGTTCAGGAGGAAGCACGAGATATCCAAAGCTATGGAGAGAATTCCGCTGATAGTTTACTTCTTCGACATTCTCTACGATGGTGAAACGCTCATAGACCTTCCGCTGAAAGAGAGGAGAAAGAAGCTTGAGGAAGTAATCAGCGAAAGCGAGATAATAAAAGTAGCTCAGCAAGTGGTAACAAGCGACCCAAAAGTTGTCGAAGAAGAGTTCAATAGAGCAATAGAGGCTGGACACGAAGGATTAATGCTTAAAAGGCTCGACTCTCCCTACACCCCCGGAAAAAGAGGCAAGTTGTGGTTAAAGCTGAAAGCTGTTATGGAAACTCTCGACTTGGTCGTTGTCGGTGGAGAATGGGGTGAAGGAAAGAGGAGTCACCTCCTCAGCTCTTTTGAGTTGGCTTGCAGAGATGAGAACGGAAGGTTGCTGAGGGTTGGAAAAGTTGCCACAGGTTTTACCGACGAAGACCTCGAAGAACTTACGGAGTTGTTCAAACCGCTTATAGAGTATGAGGAAGGAAAGAGAGTTGTCTTCCAGCCCAAGTATCTATTTGAAGTGGCTTATCAAGAAATTCAAAAAAGTCCAAAGTACGAGAGCGGATTTGCGTTGAGATTTCCGAGATTCGTAAGGTTGAGAGACGACAAGAGCGTTGAAGAAGCCGACACCCTTGAAAGAATAGCTAAGCTCTATGAGATGCAGTTCAAAAGTAAAGGTGGATAATTACTCTGCGCAGCAGCTGAGCTTCGTGACATCCTTGTAAAACATCTGCGCCACCATCTTTATCGCCTCGCTCATCGTCGGATAAACGTGCACAAGGTCAATGATGTCATCGATAGTCATTCTATGTTTTATCGCCAAAGCAGCCTCATGTATCACATCCGCTGCTCTCTCGCCGAGCATGTGAACTCCGAGAATTCTTTTGGTGTTTGCTTCGACTACCATCTTTATAATCCCTCTCTCTTCTCTTATCGCCCTCGCCTTTGGCACATCTTTTATCAAGAGAGTTTTGCAAGAACAGGTAAATCCGGATTTTTCAGCCTCCTCTTCTGTCAATCCAACTATTCCAACTTCTGGATGAGTAAATATCGCCCTCGGAATTGCTCTGTAATCCATTGTCCTGTGTTTATCCGCAACGGCATTTTCAGCAGCGACAATTCCTTCCTTTGCAGCAATTGGAGTTGCCATGGGCTCTCCTATCACGTCACCAGCAGCCCACACGCTTTCGGAAGCTCTTAGTTCATCGTCAACGACTATGAAACCTCTTTTGTCTGTTTTTACGCCTACCTTTTCTAAACCGAGGTTCTCTGTGTTCGGTTTCCTTCCGGTAGCGACTAAAATGTGCTCCGCTTTAAGTTTTCTCGTTTCTCCACCGATTTTCACGACCACTTCTTTCCCGTCTCCTGTTTTCCTAACCTCTGAAATCGTCGCTGAAGTGTAAATTTTCATCCCGTCTTCTTCCATGTACTTTTGAAGATGCTCGGAAATTACTGGCTCAGCCCTGCTTAGGATTCTTTCACTTCTTTCAAGAATTGTAACATCGCTTCCAAATCTGGAAAAAAGCTGTCCGATTTCGAGGGCGATGTAACCACCCCCGATGATAATTAACGATTCGGGAAGTTCCTCAAGTTGAAGTACAGTTCTCGAAGTTAGATACCCCACGTTCTCCAACCCTCTTATTGGAGGAATCGCTGGTCGAGTTCCAGTGGCTATAATAAACTTTTCAGCTCTGTAAATTTCTCCGTTAACTTTTATCTCCGTGGGTGAGACGAAGTTAGCCCTTCCTTGAACGAGGTTTATGTTGTCGTAGCTTTCAGCAACATCGATATACTTCTCTTTCCTCAATTCTGCTACGAGCTCATCCTTTTGGGCTATGAGGGATGCGAAATCTAAGGACACATCAGCTTTTACCCCGGGAAAACCTTTTTTAGCGTTTTTGTAGATTACAGAAGCGTGAATTAGATTTTTTGTCGGGATACATCCTCGATTAACGCAAGTTCCACCTACCTCATCGAATTCCGTTAGAAGAACTTTTGCCCCGTATTCGGATGCTTTTAAAGCTGCTGCGAAGGCTGCCGAACCAGATCCAATAATTGCCACATCATACTTTTGCATGAAATGACTTTAACTTAATTCTTGGATATATAGTTTACTCCTAACAATCTGGTAATTATTCAAAAATTCTCTTTATAAGCCAGTCCGGATCGAACTTAACGAGATCTTCGTAATTTTGCCCAGTTCCCACGAATAGAATTGGTTTTTCTGTAACGTAACTTATGGAAATCGCACACCCACCTTTCGGATCTGCGTCGATTTTTGTCAGAATGCTTCCGTCTATTCCAATAGCCTCGTTAAACATTCTCGCTCTTTCTACGGCATCGTTCCCAGCTAAGCTTTCATCAACGAAAATTGTTAAGTCGGGCTTCGTAACTCTCTTTATCTTTTCGAGCTGATCTATTAGATTCTTCTTCGTGTGCATTCTTCCAGCCGTATCTGAGAGCACGACATCAACGCCTTTGCTTTCAGCATGCTTGATTGCATCGTAGATAACAGCAGCAGGATCCGCACCGGGTTTGTGCTTTATCACTCTAACCCCAAGCTTCTTTCCGTGCTCTTCAAGCTGCTCTATAGCTCCAGCTCTGAAGGTATCTCCAGCCGCTAAAACGACGCTCTTTCCGGATTTTAAGAAGCGGTAGGCAAGCTTGGCTATCGTCGTTGTCTTTCCGGTACCATTTACTCCGACGAAAATTATGTGGAGCGGTCTCTTCTCTTCCAACTTTTTCTCGACGAATTCATCAAAATCGAAGTAATTTCTGCTCAGTATTTCTCTCAAAATTTCTTTAAGCTCGTTTAGAACGAGAGAGGACAAGCTTTCTCCGATCCCTTTTCTTCTTCCAACGAGCCTCTCTTTCAGCTTCAAGCCGATCTCATCGACGACTTCGAAGGCAACATCGCTTTCAAGGAGAACCATCTCAAGCTCTGGCAGAACTTTTTCAAGTTTTCCCTCGTCTATTATTATTTCCCTTTCAAGGATGAGCGTTGCGAGTTTCTCTTTTAATCCAATTTTTTCTTTTTTAGCTATTTCTTCTCCCGCTTCCTCGTCAACCTTCTTCCTGAAAGAAGAGAGTTTTTCTTTTAAAGCTTTAAACATCACTTCTCAGCCTCTTTCGATAGTTCCGCTATTTCCCTTTGCAAACTTTCCATTCTCGAAGCTATCGATCTTATAGCCTCCTCGATCTCAGCTCTCGTTTTTTCCATGTTTTCCTTCTTTTTGTTGAGAAAATCTATAGCCTCCCTGAGCTCTTTCTCGATCACAATTCCGCTTCCGACATCAACAAGGAACTTCTTCTTTTCAACGATGTCGACATATGCGAAAACTCCACCGCCAAGGTTCATCAGCGCTTCAGTTTTCTCTTCAGATTTCTCGAAGAACTCCAAGCTTTCAATAGTCCTCTCAAGCTCCGATTTGAAAAGCTCTATTTCTACAAGCCTCCTTTGTAGTGCTTCGGCTTGTTCTCTAAGCTGCTCCAGTAAAATTAATCTCTGCTGGATTTCTCTTTCCTTACTCATGCTATCACTCAAGCTTTTTCACTTCTTCAATTTTTATAAGATTTCTCTTCACTTTGTGGTTGCTTCCGATTATTGAGTAAACTTTTTCCAGAGCGAATCTCTCATTGTGAGCCTCTACGATCTTCTTGAACTTGTTCCACCCACCAGCATCCCTAAACATACCCCTCACTTCGAAGAGCATGTTCATCACCTCAAACAAATCCAAGAGCTTCTTCAATCACACCGAGCTCGAAACCTGTTGTATCTTTTCCAGCAACATATCCTTTCGAATTTGCAACAACTCCAGTCCCAACCATATCGCTCCCGAAGTTTACGGTTCCCGTAACAGTTTCTATTTCGAGCGTCTCTTCAACCCTCTTCACTTCCCACTCGCTGGCGTTCGGATTCAGCAAACCTCCAGAATTTGTCACAACCGCAGCCATTCCGACGGTTTTTATTCCCCCAACAGTCCCCTTTGCTACTTTCAGCTTTAATTCATCTTTTAGAACGTTTAACACGCTCTCCTCAACTTCCGGATGTACTATTGCGCCTCTGTCGTTAATCAATATCACGTTACCCATGCACGTCATCTTTGAATGCACTTTGTAAACGTCCATGTACTTCTCTATCTTCTTCAGCTCTTTTTCGAGGATTAAATCGCTCACAATAGCCCCATTTGAATTCAACGCAAGCATCGCTCCCACAAGCTCAGAGCCAAGAATCGTGCTCCTTATGACTTTTACCTCCAGTTCCTCCTTTATAGCTTCTTCAGCCTTGTAATCCCTGACTCCAATAATCGCATAGTCTTCATTTGCCCTCACGTACATTCCGATCAGTGGACTTCCGTGTATTGCTAAGAGTTTCGGCATTTTACTCCAACAGCTCAGCCTCCACTACTCCATCGTCGAATTTAACTGCCCTAATCCTTATTTTCGTCGGTGGTTTTTGCGCGCCTCTTTCCCAGATCTTTTCATTTATCTTAGTATCAAGCCTGATCTTGTCCTCGTCGGTTTTCATATGTTTGCTGAGGAACCTCCTCACGTAGCGGATTGCCTTCTTAGCTCTCAGCCATCTTGGGTACCTCTTCATTTTGTGCTTGAGCCTTATGCTGTAAACCCTCTCCAACACGATCTCCGCCATATTCCATCACACCTTAAGCTTAGTGTGCCTCCAGAATCTTCTCTTCGGACTCGTAACGACCCTTCTCTTAGTTTTAAGAATCACCCAAACCGGTGGTCTCCTGTTCTGCTTCAGGAACTTACCAAGTCTCTTTTTCACACCAACGGTCTTTTTCCCCACTTTCCCACCTCACTTCCTTATTATTCTCGTTTCCCTTCTTTTAGGCATTATTCTCTTCAAAATTTCAACAAGCATTTCGTCTGTAATTTTCCTCGTAATTCTTCCGGATTGAGCTAAAGCTATAAGCTGATTTTCAACAGCCTCAGCAATGTCCGGATGGGCGAGCTTTATTCTTGAAAGCCTTTCTCTTGCTTCAGGCTCAAGAATCGCTCTAAGTATGGCTTTCTTTTGCATTTCTATCTGTCTCTGCATTTCCTGTTGTTTCGCAAGTTCCTCAAGTTCTTTTTCCCTTTTAGCCTGAAGTTCCATTAGCTTTCTTCTCCTAATCTCTTCTAACTCGTCCATAGTATCACCTTCGTTTTTTATCTCTCAAGTTATTTAGTATTTTTCTAAGGCTGGAATCTCTTTGACGAGCTCTTTCTTAATTTCAGCCGCTATTTTATCGAGAAAAGACCTGCCCTTCGGGGTTACAATTCTCCCTTCCTTCGTTCTCTGTACGAACCCGGCTTTTTCAAGCTGCTGGAGAGCCTTCCTTATTATCGAGCCGCTTCCCTTCCTGAATTTTGGTGGTTTCACTCCTCTCCTTTTTCTACCACCGTAAAATGTCCTCAGCCTCTCAATTCCTACCGGCCCGTCTGTGTAAACTTTTCTGAAAATAGCGGCAACTCTCGTATACCACCAGTCCTCTTGCTCCGGAGCTCTCTCTTTATGAACACCAGTTTTAACATACTTAGCCCATTCCGGCGGGGTGAACTCTTCCATCTTCTTAAGTTCTTCAGCCACTCTTGCGATCAGCTTATCCGGAGGGACATCATAAACCGTCGCCATCTCAACACCTCTTGAAAGTTAAGACGAATCCCCTAAAGTCTATGAGCTTTCCGTTAACTTTAGAAGATATTTCCTGAGCAATCTCCTTCTTATGCTTGCCTCCGGCTGTGAAGTTTCTAAAGTTCTTGAGCATTCTAACTTTCACGATACCCTTCTTTTCCAGAGTAGCGTTAATTTCCTTTATGACTTCATCAGTTATGCCCTTCTTTCCGATGTTTATCGTGACAACTTTCATGCATTTAAGCTTAAAGGGGTGATTTAAAAAATTTTGCTTCCTCGGCGGAAAACCTTCTAAGTAGTGTGAGGAGAACTCTCTCAGATTCAAATAAATAAAGTCGGAAGAATCAGAAAATTTTATAGGAGTCCAAGTTAAATTATTAATGATGGTAGATATTGCTTTGATAAATCCACGAGGTAAATTTGAACTCGCTGAAGAATTGAATTTTATCTCTCCACCGCTTGGATTGGCTTATCTCGCAGCTGTTCTTAGAAAGGAGGGGTATAAAGTAAAGATAATCGATGCGATGGCTGAAAGACTTGATGTGGGGGAAGTTTTGAAGAAAATTAAAGACTGCTTCCTTGTTGGGATTACTGCTACCACCCCTCTCTTCAAAAGATCTTTAGAGTACGCAAAAGAAATAAAGAAAGCGTTTCCCGAAAAATTCGTCATTTTCGGAGGAGTTCACGTAACCTACAGACCTGCTGAAGGTTTAAGAGAGGCTGATGCCGTGTGTATTGGAGAGGGGGAGAAAACTATCGTTGAAGT
>NZ_WANY01000112.1:0-4574 GCF_015521575.1 Ferroglobus sp. | reverse complement strand
TGAAAAGGCTATAGATGTTGGCGTGAGGGTGGAAGTGCCTGCAAGCATAATGGAGGAGATAACCTCGATAATTTACGATCCGAAGCTCAGAGTCGTGACGAAAAAGCACGACGACTACATGAGGACCTTCTGCACTTGCCCGAAAGGCTGGGTGATAAGAGAGGACTACGGAGAGTTCTGCTTGGTTAACGGGCACAGCAAAGCTAACGAGAAAACGAATAACACGAACTTCGCCCTCCTTGGACATTACCGCTTTACCGAGCCTTTCGAATTTCCCAACGACTGGGGGAGAGATTTAGCTAAGATAACGACGAAGCTCGGCGGGGGAAATCCGATAGTTCAAAGGCTTAAAGACCTCAGACTTGGAAGAAGGAGCACAGAAACGAGGATAAAGAACAACCGTCTCGTCCAGCCAACCTTGAAAACGGCGGTGCCGGGGGACATAAGCTTAGCCTACCCCGGCAGAGTTGTGGACGACATAATAGATGCTTTGGAGCAGCTCGACAAGGTAATTCCCGGAGTGGCTGACGATTCCACTTTGCTCTACGCTCCGGAGATAAAGTTCTACTCCTTGAAACTTAACGTCAACTCGGAGATGGAGACGAACATAAGCGGAGTTTATGCAATAGGAGACGGAGCTGGAATTAGCAGAGGCATAGTTGGAGCGGCTGTAACCGGATTGATCGCTGCCGAAAGCATTCTGAGGAGGGTGGGAGAGTGATAAGCGAGAAGGCTAAGAAGATAGCGGAAAGCTACGACAGCGTTTCCATAGGAATTTTTGGATCTCATTCGGCAAAAGAAATAGGCATGGCCGCGAAATCCTTTGGATTCAAGACTGTCATCGTCGTTCAGAAGGGTAGGGACAAGCTCTATACAAAATACAACCGCCACCTCTACGATGAGGTGATAGTTCTGGAGAGATTTAAGGATATGCTCAACGAAGAAGTTCAGGAAAAGCTGATAGAAGAAAACGTGATCATCATTCCAAACAGAAGCTTCGCGGTCTACGTCGGCTACGACGGAATCGAGAACGAGTTTAAGGTCCCGATCTACGGGAACAGGTATTTGCTTCGAGCCGAAGAGAGGGATAATCCGAAGGGACAGTATTACCTGCTTGAGAAAGCCGGAATAAGGTTTCCGAAGAAGTTCGAGTCGCCGGAGGAGATAGACAGGCTTGTTGTCGTGAAAGTGCAACAGGCTAAGAATCCGCTGGAGAGAGCTTTCTTCTACGCCTCTTCTCCGGAAGATTACTACAAACAAGCTGAAGAGCTTATAAAAGAGGGAGTTATAAACGAAGAAGGGTTAAAAAAGGCGAGGATAGAGGAGTACGTTCTCGGAGCGAGATTCAACGCGAATTTCCACAGCTACGCTTTGAAAGATGTCTTCGGCGACTTCGACTTCGTTGGATTTTCTGATAGGAGGCAGGTTAATTTGCAGGGATTTTTGAATTTGCCGGCTAAAGATCAGCTCAAGATAAATGTTCCTGTAAAGAATGAAGAAATAGGACACTTCGGCGTTACGATGAGGGAAAGCAAGCAGGAGATGGTCTACGAGGCTGGAGAGAAATTCATAAGAGCATGCGAGGAGGAGTATCCGCCGGGAATCATAGGACTGTTCGGTTTGCAGGGAGCTGTAGCTTACTCCCCAGAAGACGATACAAAGCTTGAATTCGTCGTTTTCGACGTCTCGTTGAGGGTTCCCGGAGATCCGGCTATAGGCCCGACCTCTCCGGAAATGAGAAATTTATCGCTAAAACATGGAGTTAGAATTGAGGATCCTCTCGATTTGACTATGATGGAAATTAAAAAAGCCTGGCAGCTTGGAAGGTTGGGCGAAGTAGTTACCTGAACTTTCTTGCGGTGTAAGCAATTAGGATCACTCCGACGAAGATCAAAGCTAAGCCAAGGTAGAAGTGAAAGTCAATTCCGACGAGCGGCTTTGCCGCCTCTGTTACTGCCGGAACTTTCTTCGCAATTTCAGGTTGAGGAGTTGGTGGAGTGGGAGAGGGAATTGCCGCTGGAGTCGGCGTTTTCGTTGGAGCTGGAAGAGGAGTTGGAGCTTTAGCTGGAGTTGGCATTGGAGCTTTTTCCGGCAGGGGAGTAGGAACTTTCTTCACCGCCACTTCGAAAGCCTTTTCGACTTTGTATGCTTTAAATCTAAGCAGTTCGTAAACGCCAACGAGCATCGACGCTAAGGCGGCGAAAATTGAGAGTATAAGCTTTAAGGGAACCTCTTCCGGATAAAGGATTCTTCTGCCTTCTGATGTGAGTTCGTAGTATTTCCACTTTCTCCCCTCTTCAACTCGCCTTACCAAACCAGCCTCAAGAAGCTTGTTTAAATGCTCCTTGACCGTCGCCTTTGAAAGGTTCAAAGCCCTCGATAACTCGCTCAGAGTCATTCTCCTCTCGTCAAGCTTTTTCAGTATCTCCATTCGTGTTTCCGAAGAAAGGAGAAAAAGAACCTTCCTGTCAAGAACGATCCTCACGCTTAGTCTTTCTTGGGACTAAATATAAAAGATTTGGAAACGTTAGTTTTTATAATTTTTTCCTAAAATTTACAGCTCCTTCCTTCCTTTCCGAAACTTCTCGTAGAGGAGGAGAGCGTATCCGTAGAAGAAGACGAGAATTCCAGCCGATTTCAAATCCGGAGAAATCCAGAGAATTAAACCTACTATTGCTAAATCCCTCACTCTCCTTCTTGCATTTTCGTCGAGGTCTCTTGTTGGTAAGAACGCGAGGAGCATCCAGAGTACAAAGAGCAGCAAAACTACGACAAAACCCTCAATGAAACTCTCGTTCATTCACGTCACCGCCACATTTATCTCATAAGCACTTCCGTTGTAGACCACGCATTTGCCGTAGTAGCTGCCAAGAATCTTTACACCCTCTCGGTTTATTTTTAAAATCGCCTTTCCCTTTCTCTCAGCATTTTTTACGGCTTTTTCAAGCACGGGAATTTTCGACAGACTTTCTTCAGTTATTGGAACGCATTTTTCTTGATTTTCGATTTTTCTAACGTGTAAAAATGCGGCTTGTTCATGCATTAAAGCGAAGCCGAGGTATAGCGTGAACGTGAAAACGGAAACGAGGAAAGTCGCGAGGGTGAAAGGAATAAAAAATCTCAAATTCTTCAACTTTTTCACCGCTTTGCTGTACATCGCCGAGAAAAGCAAGCTTACGAGGAGAGCGATGAATAAAAATGTCGGGAATCCTCTCATCTCTTCGAAAGAGTTGAGGATCGCGAAAATCAAAAATCCCGAAGTAACTCCGAGAATTAAAGTCGAAAGTGCGTGTTTAAGTTTCATGCTATCATCTTTAAAAATATTGTAGTTTAAAAAATTACTCAAATTCGAACTCCCTCACTTTTTCCCAGCTGTTTTCGTCGAAAACGACGATTTTGTCTCCCACGATGTAGAGGTAGTCGTCTATGTAGATCGCTCTGACTGCAAAAGCCTCGACGGCTTTTATCAACTTCAACTTATTTCCTTCGTAGCTGAAAACGTAGCCGTTTTTTCCAGCCGGAAGGAAGAAAACCTTGTGCTTGCTGTCCAGCAAAAATGCGTGGTGGTTGCTTAAGACTTCGCTCCAGCTCTCTTTGAGCACGAACTTATCCACTTCTTCGGGATTTTCAGCATCGCTAACGTCGAAGAGGGAAATTTTCACGTATCCTTCTTCTCTCCCTATTCCGAGTATTAAATGATCGGTGATCGGATGGAGATACGATGAGAATCCCGGAATTTTCAGTTCCCCTTTTATCTCCGGCTTTCTCGGATCGCTTAAGTCGATTACAAAGAAGGGGTCGATCTGCCTGAACGTCACGATGTAGCCTCTGTCAGCTATAAATCTGACCGCATAAATTCTCTCCGTCTTTCCGAAGCCTGTTATCGAGCCTACGATGTTCAAGCTTTCATCTAAAACGTAGAGGTCGTTCTCGTCTCCGAAAGTCGTTGCGACTCTTAAATAACCCTTATATTCGTCCATCGAGAACTGGTTGAGCAACCTTCCCGGCACTTCTCCTACAGCAACTGGCTCAAGCTCTAAGGAAATCTTAACTATTTCAGTCCTCTCGAACTCTCTCTTCTTCTCTTCTCTGAATTTTTCAAGCCTGTTCCACATCTCCTTCTCGAACTTCAGTCTTTCGTCTTCGTCGAGGGAATAAATATAGCTGTCGATTATCTGCCGAATTTCCACCGATTTTGCCCTGTTGCTGATGTCGTAGCTTTTTAACTTCTCGATTCTCTCGATAACCTCCCTTGGAAAGAGGTCTTCGTTGCTTTTCACGAACTCGAACATGATCTCAGCCGGATCTTTCGCTTTGACGTAGCTGACGTAAATGGCTTTTTTCGACATGTAAATGACGGAGCTGTAAGAACCGAGAACGGATGTTCTGTCAATGATCGTCCCGTTCTCCAGATTTATTTTGAGGATCGTGTAAGTAACTTCAGCTGGAATGGGTTCGATGGGGTGGTAGATGTCGACGCATCTCACAACAACTTTTTCATCTTTTACCTCCGCCACCTCTATCGGACACGGCTTGTAAACGCTTACTGGACTTCTCAGGATGACGTAAAGCTG
>NZ_WANY01000111.1:0-4180 GCF_015521575.1 Ferroglobus sp. | reverse complement strand
GGTTTGTTCTTGCAGCACCTTAGAATTTCTTTGATGATGGATTTCGTTATTTGCCGCCTCTCTTATCGTGTAAACTCTTATTAGCTCGTTTTTCTCAATGTTCACAGCTGAGAAAATGTAATATCGCTTCTTATTTGCTTTAACAACAGCTTCATCCAACGCAATCAGATACCTCCTCTTTTCAGTCGAAATTTGTAGTTTCGCTTCAAACTCCTTTATTCACTTCCAAACTGTTGCGTTAGACTGGATGAAGCTCCAAGAGGATTTTACAGTTCTTCTTGTTGGCGAAGTTTGAATGTCTGCTGCCATTCCGGGGATTCTGATCTCTGTCGGAGACAAAAGAAGTTAATCTCCTCTATTAGTTCCTTTGGCTTCATCAAAAATAGAATTCTGGAAGGGCGAAGTTCATGGTACATCACCAGAAAGTATTTAAAAAACTCAATTGAAGCTTATGCAATATGGCTAAGGATAACAAGAAAGAAGAGAAGGGTGAAAAAAGCGAGGAAATTGTAGAGGAATCGTTTAGAGAAATAGATCTTGAAGAGTTACCAAATGTTGGACCTTCAACAGCTGAAAAATTAAGGGAGGCTGGTTATTCGACGATAGAAGCTATTGCAGTTGCTTCTCCTCAGGAGTTAAGCTCAGCAGCAGACATTCCGGAAAGTACCGCAGCAAAGATAATTGCCGCAGCGAGGAAGTTCGCTAATATCGGTGGATTCGAAACGGGTTTGACGATCCTTGAGAGGAGAAGGAACATAGGTAAGATAACCACTGGAAGCAAAGCTCTTGACGATTTGCTCGGAGGAGGAGTGGAAACTCAGGCAATTACCGAGCTTTTTGGTGAATTTGGAAGTGGGAAAACACAAATTTGTCATCAGCTGGCTGTTAATGTTCAACTTCCTAAGGAGAAGGGAGGGCTTAATGGAGTTGTGGTCGTCATAGACACGGAGGGAACGTTCAGACCGGAAAGAATTGTTCAGATGGCTAAAGCTAAAGGTCTCGATCCGGATGTGGCTCTGGAAAACATCTACGTTGCTCAGGCTTACAACTCCAACCACCAGATGCTTTTGGTTGACAACGCTAAGGAGTTGGCAAACAAGCTGAGAAAGGAAGGGAAGCACGTAAGGTTACTCGTTGTTGATTCGCTCACAGCTCATTTCAGAGCGGAGTACATAGGGAGGGGAACGTTAGCTGACAGGCAGCAAAAACTGAACAGACACCTCCACGATTTGCTTAGATTTGGAGAGTTGTTTAACGCAGCTATAGTCGTTACAAACCAAGTCATGGCTAAGCCGGATCAGTACTTCGGCGATCCGACGAAACCCGTTGGAGGACATATTGTGGCGCATACGGCAACTTTCAGAGTTTACCTGAGGAAGAGTAAAGGAGAGCTGCGAGTTGCGAGGCTTATCGACTCTCCTCACTTGCCAGAGGCTGAGGCGGTGTTCAAAATAACGGAACGTGGAATAGAGGACAAGTAAACTTAATATACTTTTGAAAATCATTGAAATTTGACATGAGAATTAAGAGCGGAATTTACGGTTTAGACGAGCTGCTTGGCGGGGGGTTTCACAGTAACTCCGTTGTTGTGGTAGTTGGGACTTCTGGCACTGGAAAAACGATCTTTTCCCTTCAAACGCTACTTGAAGGATTAAGAAACGGAAGCAGAGGAATTTACATTTCTTTCGAATTCGGAGAGAAGGAGGTTATAAGGCTGGCAAAATCTCTCGGCTGGGATGAGATAGAAGACCACATCAATAACGGGGAGCTTGAGGTTAGGAATTTCTACGCTGAAAACGTTTCACTTTTAAGCACGGATTTGGTCTCCATCGTTAACGGAGCGTCAAAAGCGGACAGAATCGCTATAGATTCTTTTACCCCTCTAATCTCTCCGATCGACATAAATGCGAGGAGAGACGTGAACTGGCTTTTTAGCAAGCTCAGAGAAAAGGAACTGGCGGTAGTGACGGTTGAGGAACCATTAAGCGGTGATCTTGGAAGGGCTGACGTGTCGATTCCAGTGTTTTTAGCGGACACCGTAATAAACCTAAAAAATCTTGGCTATGGTGAGCCGTTCAACAGGACTATTCAGATAATTAAGCATCGAGCCTCTTGGCATGCAGAGGGTGTTTTTCCCTACAAAATTCTTCCGGGTCTTGGAATCGTTGTCGAAGGGTACGAAATGGAAGAAGAGAAGGTTGAAGAAATCCTCAAAAAGTTTGGGGAGCTTCCAGAGAACATCAGGAAATTAGCAGAAGAAATAGCGAAAATAGCTGGGAAAGACGCGGAGAGGTACATAAAATTGCTGATAGAGAGGTATGAGATCTAAAATAGCGGGAATTCTTGAGCCGATAGCCGAAGACGAGGCTATTGCCGGAGTTGTTCTTTACAGAATAGATGGGACTCTAATCTATTCCAAGCTTAAAAGAGACCCGAAGCTCGTTTTGGCTTTGCACAACCTTGAGGAACAGATAAAAAGCATGCTTTATTATATATTTACGAGAAACTTAAAAGACTCGATAATAGAAACCGGGGACTTTCGCTTCGATTTGAGACCGATCTCGAAGACTCTCGTTCTCGGAATAATTTCCTACCCTTCCCACTATCACAAGCTTGATGTAGATATCAAAACAATAATAAATAACCTGAGAAGTTACTTGTTCTAATGGAAGCAGAAATAGTAACTGTTCCAGGAACGAAAGCTGCTATTGTTAATAGACTGCTTCAAAAAAAATTTGAAAGGATTAAATTCAAACCGGACTTCGCTTTAATATTTATCACTTCAAGATTATATGGTGAACATAAACATGTTCTCGATTTTATAAAAAATTCACTTAAATGCAGGTCAGCAGCTTTCTTCATAGAGGGGTACGGGGGAGAGGAAGGAACATGGGCGCAGGGTGTTGCAATTGCTTTATTCAGCGGAGACGTTGGAATTTTTCAGACTGGGAAGGGACACATCATCGAAGAGCTCGAAAGCGTAGGAAGAAAGCTCAGGAGTTACGATGCGGCTATGGCGATATATCCACTATCTTATTTTCCATCAAGATTTGATCTTTTAAAGTTCATTCGTGAAGAACGAAAGCATTCATCGGAATATGGTAAATGCGAGAATAATGAATGTAAGGAAAAAGTATTGACATCTTTTTCGGAATATCTGATAGAAAATCGCCTGATTATGCCGGCAAACGAAGTTATGAAAGCTTTATCTGTTGCAGAAATTCCCGTTGCTGGAATAAATCTCTTTCCGATGGAGGCTCGCTTTGACACTCCGAAAATCTTTAAGGATTACAACGAAATAGGCAGGAACGCTCTCGTTCTTGGATTTAAGAACGCTAAGGTTCACTTCCACGAAATTTATCCAGAAAGAGGCAAAAGCTTTGAAGAAACTCTGGAGATTTTGAAGAGCGTTCTGCAGGTTAAAGAGGTTACAAGCGTTGTCAAAAAGGGGGTTGCAATAGGTGAAGTTGGGGGAATGAAAGTCGTTGATTACGCGAGGAAGTTTATGTACATGGAGGAAATGACCGAGGAGAAATTCGTTTCCGGTATTGAGCGAGGAGAGATCATCACGTACTCCCCTTACGCTCTGGCTTTTGTAAGTAAAGAAACTCACGGTGTTGCCGGGTTGGGGATCGCAAATGTACCAGTTTCAATATATCCTTCAGTTTTCTCTCTTGATATATTTTATGATGAATGTGTAATGGTGGGCGAAATATTTAGAGGAGGTATTCAAAAATTTGCGGAAGTTAAAGATTTAAAAACTGACGCACGTGTGAGGTTTTATTTCATTGATGCCAATACAATTTTAGCTTTTAGGGGTAATATTGATGAAATCACTAATGCAATTAAAGCTGAGGAAATTAAGGGAACTGAATGGTTAGTATTATATGTAACACCCCCTTCAGCGTATTTGCCATTAAAAAGTAAGAACTATCTTTCGGAGATCAATAAAGATATTATGTATTTTGGCTCTGGAACGAATTTGCTATTCGAAATAAAATAATATTACGTGCACTACTGTGAAGAAGAAACCTGCATAGACTGTCAGCTGAACACTTTTAACGAGTTCGAAGTCGATAACCCAATTTCGCTTGGAGTTTTTGATGAAGTAGTAAATTGGAACGAGAGCGAAAACAATCGGGAAAACTGGAGAGATTTTTGTGTTCTTCAGTAGAAATAG
>NZ_WANY01000110.1:0-7236 GCF_015521575.1 Ferroglobus sp. | reverse complement strand
GAAGTGGAGGTAGCTGAAAGGGAAAGAATAGAAAAGACGATTGAGCTATTCGACGAAGACATCGAACCCTTGCTTTAGATTCGGTTTTTTAACAAATTTTTAACGACAGCGATATGCGAGGCGAAGCTTGAGCTCGAAAACTTAGCAGGCAGAAAGGAGCAAATTCTGACAAAAGAAGACTTCAGGAGTACTTAACCTTAGCTCTGATTTCGATAGTCTTAATCGTAATTGCCGCATGGATCGAAGCTAATGTGACGCTGAAAATTGCCAAAGCGATGCTGAATTCATCAAAAGGTGTTTGAAAAATCCTTAAAAACTGCTGTACATCCTTGAAAGTGGGATAAAAGCACTCTGTTGATAGTAACATCATTCAAAAACTCCTTGAGCTGATAGTTAAGGGAGATCGTGAGGGCATTGGATTTAAACGAGAGAGGCATTTAGAGAGATGTTAGGGATCGCTAAAACTTGTGTGATGATTTATAAAAATTTCTCTGTCGAAATCGTTATAAAGCAACATTTACGGAAAAATACCTAATGAGGGCTTACGTTGAGCCGCTAAAATTACTGATTTGTGATAACGAAGCTTCAAAGGGTGTTAAGGCGGAAAGAATTTTTGGAGGTTTTTGCGAGTGCGGCGGAATAATGTTCCAGAAAAGCTGGCATCTAATTAACGGAAGAAAACTCCTTGTTTCTGAATGCGACAAGTGTTGGAAGGTTAAAGCGTACGCTTTTTCAGGATTGGAGCTTGTTGATGCTTTTGAAGTAAAAACTTACACGAGAGCGAACCTTCTCGATTTGCTCAGGGAACTTTTGAGTGAAGCGGAATTCAACGCGGTTGTGGAGAAATTCAACGGGGGCAATTACAATTACTCGGCTTTGAGCAGGGCTAAAAAGAAACTTGAAAACTTGGGAGTAGATTTTGAGGAGTTGATCAGTCATTTATTTTAATTTTCAAGCTGAAAATCAGACCGACCAGCATGTTTGTTAAATAAGTTATTATTCTCCATCCAGCGACTACCGAAGCTAAAGAGCCGCGAACGAATTGGGAGTATAGGTAGAAGAAGCTTCCTTCCGAGATTCCACTGCTTCCCGGGGTGAGGGGTAGAAGGGAAATTACAACTATTATCGCCTGAGATGTTACCGATAAGAGGAAGTTTGGATCCTTGCCGAAAGCCATGAGAACGAAGGACGGCACGAGGAATTCGGACAGCCAGAGAATCGACGTTAGAGCGAACATCACCGCTATCCTCTTTTTGCTTACTCTGAGAACGTCGACTAAAGCCTCTCTAAAGTTCCAGACTTCCCTTTCTATTTTCTCGTAAATTTTCTTACTCAACCTCCTCTCAAGGAAGTTCAAAGCCTTTTCTATTCTTGCGGGATGCTTGAACAGCTCTCTGAGGAGTATGAGAAAAAGTATCAGAAGTATGAAGAACGCCAGTCCTACTCTAAATCCGAGTTTTAGCGAGAATTCAGTCAGAGAGAGGAGAATCGCTAATGAAGTTACGAAGAATATCGAGTCAAGGAGTCTTTCTATGAGGATTATGGCTGTAGCTCTACCGATTCCCAATCCATTTTTCGAAAGAAGGTATGCTCTAACTGGCTCTCCTCCGGCGGAAGAGGGAGTTATTGCTGCAAAAAACATGCTCGACATAGTTATTTTAAAAGAGTTGGAAAAGCTGACGTTGCCGTTGAACGTTTCTACCAAAAACTTCAGTCTGAGTGCCCAAAATATCCAGAAGAAAACGTGAAAGATAATAGCTATGGAAATATAAACCGGGTTAGCTTCGACGAGGGTCGACAGATTCTCTCCAGTAATTTTGAAAATTGCGAATATCACTGCGAGTGAAAGTATAGCTGCTATCAGTGTTCTCCTTAGCTCCTTTTTGGAGGAACCCATTTTACCCTCTCACCCCTTAGGTAGCTGATCACAGCCGACACTGCCGCTGCTTGAAGAACCAAGCAGTGGATAATAAAAGCTGCGTATGCTTTAAAACCTTCGTTTTTTCTGTAGACGAGTAAGGCTGGAAGGGAGAGAATAATTAGAGGGAGGAAAACTACCGGAATGAAAGTTAGAGTTAAAGAAGAGATCCAAGAGAGTTTAAAAGACAACTTTCTTGATTCTGAGACCAGTTTAAAATACTTCCACAGCTGCAACCCTCCGTAATACCACCTTTTCCTCTGATTGAAAAAATCCCTTACAGTTACTGGGGACTGTTCGAAAAGCCTTCCTTCAGCGAGTTCGGCTTTCAATCCAAGAGAGTGCATTCTTGTGGCGAAGTCTGCGTCTTCAGTTATGGCGTCTTCGTTTAAGGGGTGTTTATATAAAAACCTCGGGTTGAGAACTCCTATCAATCCGTTGAATTGTTTGAATGCCGAAATTCTCAAAAGAAAATTTATAAGTCTGTATTCGAGAGAAACAGCCTTGGAAATAAAACTGTGGTCGTTGTAAATGTACCTCCTCGTCGATTTTATGTAAACGTCTGTTTTTAAATTCGAACACTTTATCAGGAAATTTTCTTCTGGTCGAGAATCAACGTCGAAAATCGCTATGAGGTCTGGTTTAAATTTTTTCAAAGCTTTTAAACCATCGTTTATCGCTCCCGCCCTTTTTCCTCTATTCGTGTTTCTCGCCAGAACATCCACCCTGAGATTCTTTAGTAATTTAACCCTCTCATCTCCCTCGCTCCCATCGAAGACGTAGAGGATTTTCTTTTCTCCGGGAAACTTCAGATTTTTTAACCACTTAGCAGAGGAGAGGAGAGTGTTTAAGTCTTCTTGGGGAGAAACCGGGACGATGATGGCGATTCTCATAAACTTTCGTAAATTTTTGAAATTTTTTCAGCGACTTTCTCCCAGCTGTAACTTTCTGCCACTTTCCTCCCCCTCCTTCCGAGCTTTCTCACAGTCTTTGAATCCAATTTTTTTATTTTTTCCCTCAATTCCTCCACGCTCTCGAAAGTGTACCCTGCTTTTTTCGCAATTTCTCTTACTCCGGGAGTGTTGTACGCTATAACTGGAGTTCCGGAAGCCATCGCTTCGAGTAAAACTATCCCGAAGGCTTCCAATCTCGTTTTGGACGGCAGAACGAGGCATTTGGCTTTTCTCATAAGCTCCTTTACTTTTTCGTATTCAACTTTTCCGAGAAATTTCGCGTTCACCTTTTTCTCCTCAGCCATCTTTTCGAAATATTTCCTGTCTTCTCCGTCTCCCGCAACTACGAGCTTCTCTTCTGAGTTTTCGAGGGCTTCTATAAGACAGTCCAGACCTTTATACTTAACGAGCCTTCCGACGTACAGTACGAAGTTTTCTTTCTCGGAGTGGAAATCGAAGTCTTCAACGCTAACGCCGTTTGGTATAAATTCGAGCTTCTCCTCGTAGTCCCTAAGAATTTTCGATGTTCTTGCGTAATCTGAAGTTGTTGCAACGATAACCTCCGCTCTGTCAAGAACTTTTCTTGTAACCTTTTCGTTTATCTCTTCAATTTTTTTCGCAGCGAATCTTGGGATACTAACTCCGAAAACCTCGTCGGGAACTTCAACGTCGTTGTGGTATGTGACAACGAATTTATCCTCGCTGGAGTATATGTAAGCGAAGAAAGGGCTTGGAACATGAGCATGATATATCTCCGCGTTGCACTTCCTCTTTTTCAAGGGGATGGGGGAGTAGGGGATTGGAAGGGAAGGAATCGTTGACGAAGATATTATCTCCACGTCATAAAACTTTGAAAGAGCTTTGGAAAGGTTTTCAACGTGGATTTCTATTCCTCCGATGTGGGGAAAAGAGTAGGGGGTGATTTGGGCGACTTTCATATTATCCCTTCGAGTTCGAGAATCCTTTTAGCCCACATGAGTTTTTTCCCTTTAACTCCTTCAGCCTTAAAATCAAATCCGTGTAGGAGAATTCTTTTCGCCCCGAACTCCTTGGCTATTATCGCCGCTCGGTCGCCGTCTGTGAATCCCCCAAAATTGTATACTCTGTCGAAGGGTTCAGCCTGCGTTGTTGCAACGAAAAAATTCAGCTCGGGAACTATTTCTTTTATGAGTTCTATGTTGTCTCCGTGGGCATGAACCACGAGAACACACCCTCTTTCCTCCACCTTTTTCAGAATCTCTGCTCCTTCTTCAAGGTCCGTCACGTGCACATCTGGAATCCTTGATGTAATGTTTATCCATTTTATCAGCGACTTTCCGGCGGTGATTATCCTTTGACACTCTATCGGCTTTTTAACAGCTCCCCCAACAACAGCGACTTCCTTCTTTTCGAGTTTTTCTCTTAAGACGTTTTTGTCAAGGAGCTTGTCTTTTCCGATCTCTTTTAGAATTCTTGCCGCTCTCCTATCTTCGTCAATCGAATAACCGAAATCTCTTGCGATTTCTATGTATATTCTGAACCACTCTTCAAGCTTCATTTAACCTCTTTATTCCTATCTTCGCCCTCTCTCCCTCTATGTCCCACTCTTTCACGTATCCTTCAGCCTTTCCGAAGATCAGCTCTTTCGCTCTGGTTTCGGTTTTTATGTAGTCTTCGAAGCCTTTAACGAGCTCTTCATCGAATTCGAGGGTGACAACTATGAACTCCTCAACGTTTAAATCGAGTTCCTTCCTCATTTCCTGAATTCTCCTTACGAGTTCTCTCGCATACGCCTCTCTCTTCAACTCCTCGTCTATTTCAGTGTAAACGTAAACGACTCCTCTGGAGAACTCTTCGTAACTGTAGTTTTCCGGAACTTTAAACTCGAATTCGAGGTAGTCTCTCTCTATTTTCTCCCCATCGAACTCCACGTAACCCCTTTCGTAAATCCGCTTCATTTCCTCCTTGCTCAACGAGTTTAAGTAGTTCATGAAGTCCTTCATTTTCTCCCTAAGCTTTGCTCCGAGTTTTTTGAAATTCGGTTTAACGACAACATCCTTTTCGAACTCATTCACGAACTCTATCTCCTTCACGTTACTCTGATTGAGAATTACCTCCCTTAACCTCTCCACTTTCACGTCTCCCTCCACTATGAGCTTTCTCAGAGGCCATCTAAGCTTTATTCCGGCTTTTTGCCTCGCCGTATAGCTCGCTTCAACTATCTCCCTTGCAAGCTCCATCTCCTTCTCAAGCTCCTCGTCAATCCACTTCTCATCGACCTCCGGATAGCGCTCCATGAAAATCGACTCTTCTCCTTTCCTGAACTTCTTCGTGAAGTTTTGATAAATGTACTCCGCTATGAAGGGGGCGAAGGGTGAGATTACTCTCGTGGCTTTATCTATAACTCGAAGCATCGTAGCGTAAGCAGCTATCTTGCTCGGACTGTCCTTTTCTTCCCAAACTCTCCTCCTAATGAGCTGTATGTACCATCTGCTGAAATCTTCTATCACGAAATCGTAAAACCTTTTAACAACTCTATGTAAGTTGTAGCTTTCCATTGCCTCGTTAGCAAGCTTGCAAAAGCTTTCAAGCCTCGAAAGAATCCACCTATCCTCTATTCTAAGCTCGCAATTTTCTGGAAGAACTTCTCTGAATTTGTCAAGCTCCATGTAAGTGTATGCGAATCTAACAGCGTTCCAAAAAATGTTCAAAAGCCTTAGGAAATTCTCAGCCTCTCCCCAACTGAATTTCAAGTCCTCCCATAATGCCGAAGAGAGAACGTAAAGTCTGAAGGCGTCGACCCCAATTCTGTCTATAACTTCCTCAGGCTCAACGACGTTTCCCAAACTCTTGCTCATCTTTCTTCCCTGCTCGTCCAGCGTGAATCCGTGCATGAGCACGGTTTTGTAGGGAGCCTTTCCGAAAGCGATGACGCTTGCTCCGAGCTGAGAGTAGAACCAGCCTCTCGTCTGATCATGCCCTTCTGTTATGAAGTCAGCCGGCCAGAGCTTCTTAAACTCCTCTTCCTTCAGCGGATATTCGAGAGTTCCCCAGCTCGCAACTCCGCTGTCGAACCAGACGTCAAAAACATCGCTGATTCTTTTCATCTTTCCTCCGCACTCACACTCGAAAGTTACCTCGTCTATTTTCGGACGGTGCAAGTCTAAATCGTCCTTCCAGCTGACCTCGTTTATGCTTCCAACGACTTTCATTTTTCCGCATTTCTCGCACGTCCACACCGGAATCGGAATTCCCCAGTACCTCTGCCTGCTTATGCACCAATCTTTAGCGTTGCTGACCCAATCCTTGAATCTTGAAGCTCCAGCCCACTCCGGAATCCATCTGACATTGTCTATCTCCCTCAGCATCTCCTCCTTAAGCTCGCTAACCTTCAAAAACCACTGTTCGGTTGCTCTGTATATTATCGGAGTTTTGCACCTCCAGCAGTGACCGTATCTGTGAACTATCGTGTCTTCAGCAAGTAGAAGTCCTTTATTCCTTAGATCTTCGATTATCACTTTGTTAGCCTCTCTCACGTTCAATCCAGCATATTTTCCAGCCTCTTCGGTGAAAACACCCTTGTCATCTACAGGATTGAAAACCTCAAGACCGTGCTGAATTCCGAGTTCGTAGTCCTCCAATCCATGTCCCGGAGCTATGTGAACACAGCCAGTGTTTTCAGCAGTCACAAACTCGGCCATGTAAACTTTATGCACGAACTTCTTCTGAATCGGAATCTCTTCGACAAGCGGATGCTCGTACTCTAAACCTACGAGGTCTTCACCGAGCTTAGTTTCCACTACCTCCCAAAGCTGATAGCCACCTTTCTTCAGAACATCTTCGGCAAGCTCCTTAGCGAGGATTAGGTACTCAAGTTTATCATCCTTAACAGCTTTTATGACAGCGTACTCCAAAGATGGGTGAACAGCTACAGCCATGTTTGCCGGAAGAGTCCAAGGCGTCGTCGTCCAGATTACTATGTAAGTGGCTTTCTCTCCTTTTACTGGGAACTTGACGTATATGGAGGGATCCTCTCTTTCAGCGTACTCAACCTCCGCATCAGCCAAAGCAGTTTCGCACCTCGGACACCAGTTCACGACCATCTTCTTTTTCTCAAGCAAACCTTTTTCGTAAGCCTTCTTGACCGTCCACCAAGCCGAGTTTATGTACTCCGCTTTTATCGTCATGTAGGGATTTTCCCAATCCATCCACACGCCAAGAGATTTGAATTGTTCTGTCATAGCTTCTTTGTTCTTCAGAGCGTAATCCATGCACATTTTCACGAACTTGTCTATTCCGAACTCTTCGATTTCCTTCTTCTCTTTTATTCCGAGTTCTTGTTCAACCTTCACTTCTATCGGTAACCCGTGCATGTCCCATCCGGGG